>JBCNPG010000248.1:0-5292 GCA_039593445.1 Pedobacter sp. | reverse complement strand
TTTAAGGCCTTACCATTTAGTTTAACACTGCTGATGTACTTGTTGCCTTTCGCAAAATTCTCCGTCCTGATTTTAAACTGACGCCCCTCGGCTAGTTGATAGGTTAAGCTTCGAAACAAGGGCACATTGAGGTAATACACCGGACGGCCTACACAGGCAGGCGAAAAGCCACTGGCTGCAAACACATACCAAGCCGACATGGCCCCGGCATCATCGTCCATAGTGCGGATGTAGGCCTTGGGTTCATTTTTATAGATGCGATCAATGAAAGGATCTATCCCCCTGCTGTTGTCGTTAAAATAATATTGCACTACGGTATCGGCGGCGAGCTGGTGCATCCATTGTTGGGAGAGCCATGGCGATGTACTGGCATTAAACATCAACGGCACCTGCAAGTCGGGCTCGTTGGCGTGATTATAATAGTCGTTTTCGTAAAAGCGCTTCAATTGTGCCAAGTAGGCTTCTTCGCCTCCACACAATTCTTTTAGCCCCTTTACATCAAAAGGCACAAACCAGCGGTACTGCCAAATGGTACCCTGATACAAGCCACGGGCCTGCATGCGGTCTACATCGTTTTTGTCGATGTCTTTAAAATCTTTGTTCCAATAGGTTTGATAGGTCCGTGCCTTTTCCAGGTACTGCTGGTACCGCGCCGGCTGTTTGAGCACTTCAAAAATCTGCGCCAGCGCCCAAACGTCGTAACTGGACTCCAAAGCTTTATCGGGCTTGCTAAAATCGAGCTTGTTGATTTCGGCCACCAGCGAATCGGCAATTTTGGCAAAATCTACCTGATATCCTTTTTGATACGCATCTAACAAAACCACAATGGCATGCTCGGTTCTCACCGTGTTGGAGGCCTCGTTTTGGGTGGCATAGTCTTTTTTTCCACTGCTGTACATGCTGGCTATGGAAGTGGCAATATCCTGGTAAACCTTGGGCTGAATAATAGACAGCAAGGGCAGCTGCGTACGGTAGTTGTCCCATATGGCCCAGCCATTGTAATGCAAATTTTTGCCCTGCGAAACACCATTGCTCAGCTTGTATTTGCCGTCTTGTTCAGAAATGAGGTAAGGCGACTGCATGGTGCGATACAATAGGGAATAAAAAAGTTTTTGGCTTTCCAAATCGCCTTCTGCCTTGATACTGCCTAATTTTTCGTTCCATTCTTTTTGCGACTGGTTTTTCAAGGCCTCAAAAGAAAGCCTGAAAGAATTGTTTTTGGCATGCTCCGCATCAATGGCCGAAAAGCCGATCCTCAGCTCTACGTTGCTTTCATCGCCTTGCAGAAAAAGATTGAGCTGATGCGCACCGAGTTCCCTGGCCACAAATCCCTTGTTGATGAGCAACTGATAGTAAACTTTGTATTTTCCGGCACCGCAAGTGGTTTTTGCTTCTATCCAGCCGTTAATGCCCAAGCTATTGATTTCGTGCGATTCGGCGACAAAACCGTTAGACAAGGCATGGCTGAAGTCTATAAAAAACCCTTTTTTTCTACCCTTGGGAAAGGTGTACTGATGCATACCCGATTTATCTCTAGCAGTTAACCTAACATCGATTTTATTGTCGAAAGCTACGTGATAATAACCCGGACTGGCATCTTCCTTAGCCTTGAGCAGCTCTTCTTTTTCATCGCTCAGAAAAGGCTTGATCAGCAATAATCCGCCACTGCCGGTACAGCCTACGCCTTCAAAGCGGTTGTGCGTAAAGCCCAAAAACTTCTTGGCCTCATACTCATAGCCCGCATGCAGGTTGGGATAGGTTTGCGGACCAATGCTCATCATGCCAAAAGGCGAAGATGCAGCCGGACTCATTTGTCCATGATCGCCCGAAGAACCTAAAAAAACATTAACCAACTTAGCCGGTTCGAATGCCTGCTGTTGCGCATTTAAACCAAGGGAGAACACAGTTAAAAATAAAGCAACAAGCTTCAGTTTTTTCATTTTTAGAGGACTAATTTAAAATCTGACAAAATACAGGCTACAGCCCATCTCCATATTTGAAGAAGGCATTTACCGACACCGGCAACTTACCCGTTGGCACCAATTGCTTTTTAAATACCGATGCGGCAGCTTTTTGCATATAATCTTCTTTTTGATAGGCAACCAGCAAAGATTTTGCATTTTCCAATCCCGGAAGGCCAGCCAGGTTGTAAGGATTGGCGAACAATGCAAATACCGCATCTTTTTTGGCCATATCGGCAAGGAATGCTTTCAGGTCGGCACTTAAAGGCAGGTTATTGCTTGGGCGCAAACGGCTATCGATGATGCCGATGATGACCTGGTCTTCCGGCTTGATTTCGGCCAAGACCTTGGCAATGGCATTGGCGTTGGCATTTTTATCAAGGTTGTAAACAACTGAGTTTTTATAGGTAGCGGCCAGCTCTTTCTGGAAAACCGTTACATCAGGCGTACCCACGTTCAAAATCACCGTGCGTTTGTTTGGCGTAAGCTGCTCTACTGCATCGCGCCCTTTGAGCAGGGTCATGCTGGCATCGGCCAGTTGTTGTAACAGAGCCATGCTTTCTGGCCTGTTTACCTCGGCCACTACATTTTCTTCGTTAATGTGCTTTTTAACATGGAGTCCTGCCCAGTACTTGGCCACTAAGATTTTCTTTACGCTCTCCTCGATGCGTTCCATGGTTAAGCGTTGGTCTCTGATGGCCTGGCGGATCTTTTTTACAGCCCTTTTGGTATCTTCCGTAAGTTCGAGGATATCGTTGCCGGCAATAATTCCCATCACATCGGCTTCACTATCTTTGTAATATTTTACCACGCCTTTCATTTCCATGGCATCGGAAATAATGATGCCCTTAAAGCCCAATTGCTCTTTCAATACGCCAGTTACGATGGGTTTAGACAAGGTTGAAGGCATGTTTGGCGTAGCATCAAGTGCCGGAATGTTCATGTGCGCGATCATTACGCCCGCAGCGCCTTGCTTGATCAGCTCCCTGAAAGGATAGATCTCTAAGCTATCCAATCGCTCTTTGGTAAAGTTGAGCTGAGGCAAATCGTAGTGCGAATCGACATCAGTATCGCCGTGGCCCGGAAAGTGTTTCAGGCTGACCAGCAAACCGCCGTCTTGCATGCCTTTCATATAGGCGGCACCTTTTTCGGCTACATTATATTTGTTTTCGCCAAAGGAGCGGTAATTGATGACCGGATTTTTGGCGTTGTTGTTTACATCTACATCGGGGGCCAAATTCATGTGCATGCCAATGCGCTTATAATCTTTGGCTACTTCAAGACCCATTTTATAGATCAATTCTTTGTTTTGAATGGCTCCCAAAGCCATTTGATAGGGATAAGAAATGGTACTGTCTAAACGCATGCCCAAACCCCATTCGCCATCTGAGGAAATGAGGAGGGGAATTTTGGCCAGTTTTTGATATTTGTTGGTCAATATGGCTTGTCGGCCAGGCCCGCCCTGAAAAAACACCAAGCCACCGATCTTTTCCCTTTTGATCACCTTGCCCACCGAGTCTTCAAACGCCTGTCCGCGATTGGTATGTGCCCTTACAAAAAACAACTGGGCAATTTTCTGCCTTTTGCTCATCCTGTTGAACACCGAATCGACCCATTTGGGCTGCTGTTTGAGCAATTCGAGGTACGAAGGCTGTGTTTGTTGTGCCCGTGCACCCAAGGTGCCCAAGCTGGCAGCAAGGCCAAGGGTATATAAAATAGATTTTTTCATCTGTCTGTTGCTTTTGCTTATCGTGAAATAATTTGCGCATTAAAGATGCTGAATTTAATCGAGCCCAACCAAAAATAAGCCTAACTTGGCGTGTTGTCGAGCCAATTGTATTAAATTTGATACACTTTTGTCGCCAATCTCCGCGACATTAATCCACTCCAAATAGGTGTTTGAACACCAAATAATCGGCTTCTAATCAATCTTGAGCGATTCTTTTCGGCAATTTAACATTTCAGCTCTTGGCTTTGGCACATTTATTCCATTATGCCATCCACAAATAAATGATTTAGATTATGAAAAAGTTAGCTGTACTTGCAATTGCACTGTTCATGACAGGAGTTGCCAACGCTCAATCTACCGACCAACCAATTAGACTGGGGGCTAAAGCGGGGGTGAATATTTCAAACATTATCAAAGATGATGGTAACAACAATTTCAAAACCGACTATATTGTTGGCTACCATGCTGGTTTAACCCTCGACATTAAATTGTTGCAAAACCTGGCCTTTACGCCAGAGCTTGTTTATTCGACCAAAGGTTATAAACAAACCTCAAGTTTTGGCGAGTTTACGCAACGTACCCACTTCTTGGAGCTTCCGATTTTGGCCAGCGTTACACTAGCCCCTAAATTCAATTTGGTGGTTGGTCCGCAGGTTTCATTCTTGCTGTCTACCAACAATAAATTCGAAAATGGTTTCGGAACGGTTGAGCAACAGATTATCGAAGACAATTCAGACCGCTTTAAAAAGAGCTTGGTTGGTGGTGTAATCGGCTTCCGTTACGACTTTAACAATCAGGTTGGCATTAACGGCCGTTATGCCCTCGATTTTCAGAAAAACAACGAAAATGGAACCAGCCAAAACCCAGAGTTTAAAAACCAGGTGTTTCAAGTGGGTTTAGGCATTAAATTCTAATTGATTAATTAACCTATAAAAACAGAAGGCCGTTCCCAAAAGGAACGGCTTTTTTATTGCTTAAGGCAATTGTATATTTTAAAGGTAATCCTATCAAAAACCCTAGATTTTCTGGTTGGTTATTTGTTGTAGCGCTGGGATTTACCATTCCATTAAACCAATGACCTTATCTTTTAAATTCTTGGTCGATTGTTTTAAATATAGATCTTGCTTCTTCTATGGCATTTTCTATATCTTTCAACCCGTAGCTTTGGATAGAAAACTTATTCTCGCTTAAGCAATAAGTTCCTATCTTTAATTTATCTACTTCACAAGCAAAGTACTTGGTCGCCAAATAATATTGCAATAGAGGGAATCTCAATTGCTGTTTCCAATCTATTGGATATTCAGTAAAATAATACGCTACATTAAAACTATCGTTTGAAACTAACATTGGAGAATGACCAGTTAACATCACATCTTTAATCAGTTCCCATTTCACCTGAATCATTGTCCTTTCTAGTTTAAATCCTTGTTTATCAAAATTTTTAAAATATGGCACCATTTTATCTATCAGAAAATCCTGCTTTTTCCTGTTCGAGGCATTATCTGCATAATTCATAAATCTCTGTTGCAATGCTTTTATAGCACCTGTTACGGTTAGATTTTCTTGATGTACGTCCTTTATTTTTGTTTGCCAACAAGCAAA
>JBCNPG010000247.1:0-5322 GCA_039593445.1 Pedobacter sp. | reverse complement strand
CTGCAGTTGCAGAAAATAACCAAACCATGATGGCCAGTGCCGAGGTACCACAGCGATTGGACAATGTAAATACCATCAGCGAAACAGAAATTGCTACGGAGAAAAAAGGAATCAGAAATGTGGGAGACTTGGTCAATTTCGTGGTAGAGAAAATAGACAAAAGAGATAAAAAACTCATCAGGTTCAATACCGATGATGATGACAACTCGTCGATTGTAGGAATCAATTTGGGATTTGTAAGATTAAACCCAAAAAACAAAAATAGGAATTAAAAGAACACAAATAAACCGACACAATGAAACGTTTAGTATTAACAGCAGTTTTGGTAAGCGGACTTACCATGCTGGCAGGCCTAGGTGCAAAAGCACAAGAAGATAACGGTAGGGAACAAGATAGCGTTAAACGCAAAAAATTCGATATCAACTATGGACTGGGCATTACCATTGGCAAAAGAGACAGTACAGGCAAAATGGCGAAAAACGGCCGCTTTGTAGGTGGAATTACCTTTACCCGTTTAGATATCGGCTTTTCTAAGCTGATAGACAATGGCAGCTTTTCTTTATCGCCAACCAATGATTTTTTAGATTATAAAGCCGGAAAAACCAGTACCGTTTCATTTGATGTAATCCAGTTTGGCTACAGGTTTAACCCTAATTTCAAAATTTATGTTGCCGGCGGTTTCGACTGGACCTTGATCCGATTGAAAAAGAACATCACCATGCAAAAGAATATGTCGCAGTTAACTTATATCCAAGAGCCGATTCTTTTTAGCAAGAACCGTTTCTCGAGCAGCTACCTGCATATTCCGCTCAACTTCGAATTCCGTACCAAAGAAAACGACAATGGCAAACGCTTCTACTTTGTCATCGGCCCAGAAGTTAGCTTCTTGCTTAACGGTAAGGTGAAACAGATCAGCGATGAGCGTGGCAAGGAAAAATTCAAAGATGACTACAATTTTGCACCATTCCGTTATGGCGGTACCTTGCGCTTCGGCTACAATGGTCTAGGTGCCTTTGTGAAGTACTATGCCAACGATATGTTCGACAGTACGCCACAAAAAGGACTTAAAAACATGGCCTTTGGTTTAACCTTCGGACTGAATTAATACACACAACACACAAATAAACCCTGAATCCCGTAATTTGCTTTACGGGATTTTTTTGTTTATGGTTCCTGGCTAAAGATCGATGGCTGATGCTCTAAGGTTCAGACCTTAGTCTTTAAGCATTGGTATTTCCGCTTTGGTCACTAGCTCTCCACCTTCTGTCTCTTTTTCCTATCTTTACGCTGTGAACGAAGAAATCATAGCGGTAAAGCAGCTCCATAAGCAATATCAGGAAAGCCAGGCGTCTGGTGTAAACAACATCAGCTTTTCGATCAACAAAGGTGAGATCGTAGCCATTATTGGCGAAAGCGGTTCTGGAAAATCGACCTTGCTCAAGTGTATGTATGGTTTGCTTAAGCCTGATTCTGGCGAAATCATGTTTAACGGCAAGCGGGTAAAGGGGCCAGATGAACAGCTCATACCCGGTCATGCCGAGATGAAGATGGTAACCCAGGATTTCTCGCTCAACATCTATGCAAAGGTTTACGATAACATTGCCGCCATGTTGCCCAATACCAATGTGGCAGCCAAAGAAGCGAAGACCCTGCAAATGATGGAGCATTTGCATATCAGCCATCTCAAAAACAAGAAGATAACCGAACTCAGCGGGGGCGAACAGCAACGCGTAGCTATCGCTAAAGCTTTGGTAAGCGATACCCAAGTGCTATTGCTTGACGAACCTTTTAGCCAGGTTGATTCTTTGCTGAAAAACCAGTTGCGTGCCGATATTAAACGGTTGGCCAAAGAAATGGGCATTACTGTAATTTTGGTTTCGCACGACCCGACAGATGGACTATTCCTGGCCGATCGCTTGCTGATTTTAAGACAGGGCGAACTGTTGCAAAACGATAGGCCGGATCGGGTTTACCAGCATCCAACGACGTTATACACGGCCCGGATTTTGGGCAATGCCGTAACCCTAGGCAGGGAAGAAGCCCTGCAGCTTGGTTTAAAAACCGACAAGGCAAAAATTGCTTTTTATCCCGAATGGGTAGAACTTAAAAGCACTTGGAACAGTAGGCGCTTTGAAGTAAAAGAAGTTTATTATAAAGGCTTTTTCGACGAATTGCTGCTGGAGAGGAACGGCGTACAGATCAGGGCTTTGCAACTGAATAGTGGCGAGCATCAAAAAAACGATCATATTCAGGCGAGTATTTCTCGCTTTTTAGCGTTTTAAATACATTAAGCAACCCGAAATCCTAAAAATGGCCAATGCTCATTCAAGCATTGGCCATTTTGTAAGAAGCTTAAAATAAATTAGGTAATATTTTGCGCTGCAATAAGCACCACTTTAACTTTTGCGTTCTTGGTTGGTTTTAAAGGCTGGTTGCTTTGAAAGTCGGAACTTTGGATGTCGATTTCTACCTGGCCTTTGCTGATTGAAGTGCTATAAGCATCAACGTCGTAAACGAAAGGCATTTGTAAATAAGTTGCTCCATTGTCAAAAGAGATGTAAACTAATACACCTTCGTTGTCCATGTTAATTTGGTCGATTTCTGGAACAGGCAAGGTTTTGTAGTAAGTCAGTTTATCGCTGCTTAATATCCAATCGTTAGCCGAAACGTTAAAAATAATGGTACGGTTAGGCGTAGTTTGGTTGATGATAGTGTCTTTTTTGCAAGACGCCAGACCTAGTGTGGCTATGCAAAGTAGGAGTAAGGTTATTTTTTTCATGTTGTGTGTGTTTTGCATAAAGCCATGCAAATCTGCTGCCAAATCTAATTGAATAGAAAAACACACCTTGTAACATTTTGTTTGTAGGAAGGCCGAAATTTCAATTTTTTAGTTTGGAAACGCATTTTTCTGTCAATTTATCGCCTATACAAATTTTAATAAATCGTTTTTTATCTTAGTTCAGGTGTTTGTAGCCCATCATTTTCATACCATAGATCCATCTGTCGTGGATGTTGAGCAGGTCGCCTTCAAATTCCAATCCGGGTATAAATTTAGAAAGCAAGTTTTCTTTCCGCAATGATTTTACTAACAGGCGTAACGAATGGCTGGATAGTTTTTGGTACGAAGGATCGATGAGTCGTTGCTCCCTGAGCAGCAGTTCGCCGTCCCATTGTTCAGCGGCTTCTCCCTTTAGGCATATTCCTCTACATAAATGTTGAAGATCGGGCCAGATATCTTCGAAGATGAGCTGGTTGCCATACTGAACAAATTGCTGGATTTCAAGATTGGAATTGCCGGTAAGCCTGGGTATTTCGCTAAGTAGCTTGCTCAGCTTGCCAGTTGTGATGGCAGCTATGCCCGCCCATTTGGTTTCGAAGCCCATCGAATCGGTTTGATGCTGAAACCATTTGTAAAAATCGGAACGTATGGCGATATCCCGATACTGATTAAAGCCGTCTGTTTTGAGTAGGTTTACGGTGTTGGCCATGTTCCAAACGGCATTGTGGTGCTTCCGGTCTGTTTTGAGCCAGTGTCCATCGCGACCATCATGTCTGC
This sequence comes from Pedobacter sp., assembly GCA_039593445.1. GTDB lineage: Bacteria > Bacteroidota > Bacteroidia > Sphingobacteriales > Sphingobacteriaceae > Pedobacter. The sequence goes on along the minus strand of JBCNPG010000247.1, from coordinate 1,766 downwards.
CCAAGGGATTAGCCAAGCGATAACTGGCTTCGTCGGGATATTCTAAAGCCTTTATTTGCTGAATAAAACAGAAGCAACATAGAAAAAACAACAGGCTTCGCATACTTTAAGATACGAAAAATAGTGTGTAATGGTTGTCCGGTCTAGGAAGAAGGTTTGGGGAGTGCAAGCCAAAAGGCAAAATATGCAACAGTCTTGTTGGCGAAGGATACCCACAAGTGCTAGGATGCTTCGTTAATGATGTAAGCAAAGATTTTGATCGCTCAAAATTCCTCTTTTTTAGGGGAGGCCAAGGTTTTTAATAGACCAACCAACCCTCCAAAGGAGGAGGATTAAATTGTTGGTGAAGAACACCAACGATTTAATCCATCTTATCAACAAGGATAGTTAAACCAGGTATTCGAATAAAGTCTGGTCTTGGTTCAATTCGATAATATCGAATTTAAAGGCTTTCATGCGCTCGAGCAGGCTCGAATAATCTTCTCTATCCCTCAGCTCGATGCCTACCAAAGCCGGACCATTTTCGCGTTCGGTTTTTTTGATGAACTCGAAGCGGGTAATATCGTCGTGTGGACCTAAAACCTCGGTTACAAAGAGTTTCAATGCGCCAGGACGTTGTGGAAAGCGTACAATGAAATAATGTTTAAGTCCTTCGAAAAGCAACGATTTTTCTTTGATTTCCTGCATGCGCTCGATATCGTTATTGCCGCCGCTCACCACGCAGACCACTTTTTTGCCTTTGATTTTTGAAGCACAATAATCAAGCGAGGCCACGGCTAATGCACCTGCAGGCTCGGCAACAATGGCATCTTCATTGTACAGTTTTAAGATGCTAGTGCATACCTTTCCTTCTGGAATCAACAATACCTCGTCTAAAACCTCTTTACAGATCGGATAGGTGAGCAAACCAACCGATTTAACGGCGGCGCCATCTACAAAGCGGTTAATCTGAGCTAACTTAACCGGATGACCGGCTTTAAAGGCAGCATCCATGGAAGGCGCGCCTTCGGGCTCTACACCAATTAATTCGATATTGGGTTTGGTATTCTTGAGGTACATACCTGTGCCCGAAGCCAAGCCCCCGCCGCCGATGGGCATGATGACCACTTCTGTGCCCGGAAGGTCTTCCAGTATTTCTACCCCAACGGTTCCTTGGCCCTCAATCACATGATCATGATCGAAAGGAGGAACGAATGTCATGTGGTTGGCTTCAGTAAAACGCAAGGCTTCTGCCAGGCAATCGTCGAAAGTATCGCCAACCAGTACAATGTCAATCCAGCCGTTGCCAAACAATTCGGTTTGACTTACCTTTTGTTTAGGCGTAATCTCGGGCATAAAAATAGTACCCTTGATTTTCAGTTTTTTGCAAGAATAAGCCACTCCCTGTGCATGGTTGCCCGCGCTGGCACAAACTACGCCATGCTGCATCTGCTCGGCTGGAATTTGGCTCATCATGTTATAGGCGCCACGCAATTTATAAGAGCGTACCACTTGCTTGTCTTCGCGCTTGAGGTAGATTTCGGCGCCATATTTTTCCGATAAGCGGGCGTTATATTCCAGCGGCGTATGCAAAACGGTACCTTCGAGCCTTTCGGCTGCTGCTAAAAAATCAAATGTATATGGTGTGGTCTTTAAGTTCATTAGTTCAATCGTTCATTAGTCATTGGTTCGTTGACCATTCGTTGATTTGTTTATTGGCTGATTAGTGAAGACACTTGCGAAATTTTTAGAACCTCGCAAGTGTATGTCTGACAGTTCCTAAGCCA
>JBCNPG010000246.1:0-5326 GCA_039593445.1 Pedobacter sp. | reverse complement strand
CTTGATTGGGGCCTTCTTAGCTGGTGCTGGAGCAGGCGTTCCGTTCAGGTATTTCAAGTTATCGGTAGCTGTTGCATTAGTCGGATCGATTGCTAAAACTTTATTGAAATATTCTTTAGCTTTTTCCTTATCCGTTGCCGCGGCATAAGCTCCCAAGCTATTGTAAGCTTCTACCAAGCTTTTCGCGCTGGCCGCTGCTTTCTCTGGCTTGGTTACGGTAACCAACTCTACGTATTTCTCATAATAAGGAACTGCCAAGCCTTTAGGTGTTTCTCCGTTGTCTTTAGAATCAAGTAACTTGTTTACACGAGCTCTTTGCAGATAGCTGCTTTCATAGTCTGGTGCAAGTTCGGTTACTTTTCCAAATGCATTGTCGGCTTCAACCAAAATAGCTCTATCTGGGTTTTTGTTAGCTTGATTAGCATAAGCATAGTTATAGTAATCTGCCAGACCTAGATAAAAGTAGTTCATCGCCATACTAGGATTTTTAGAGTTTGACTTAACTACTGTTCTGTAGGCATCTGCCGCTTTCGCAAAATTTTTGGCATCATAAAGCTTCTTGCCGATCTCTGCCAAGGCATCAACCTTCGTAGAGTCCATGCTTACTGCTTTGCTTACATTAACCAAAGCCAAGCTGTCGTTGCCAGTTCCGGCATAGGCTTTACCTAAGTAAAGGTAGTCATCACCCAAAATACGAGACTCGTCTTGCTTGCGGGCAAATAATTCGTTCATGTATTTTACACCTTGTTCGTAGTTCTTATTCTCGATAGCCGAGTAGCCGCGCATACGGATAACCACAAATTCTTTCGGATTTCCAGGTTCAGCTTTCAAGGTAGCTACTTCTTTTTCCAAAGTGGCGAAATCGCCAGCATATACCAAGAACTGTGCATAACGTAAACGCGATTCGAAAGATTTATCAGTTAGATCCAAATACTTTCTCATGTTGTTTAAGGCCTCTGCCCTTTTGGCTTCTGCATTTTTCACATCTGCGCGCGACCATTGCATTTCGTTCTCGGCCAATTCGCGATAGGCAGGTCCATAGTTAGGATCACTAGCTGTCGCTTTCTGCAACTCTGTTTCGGCCTCTGGGAAAGCGAAAGCCATTTTATACATCCTTCCGATTTGTACGTGTGCACGGTTCAAGTTCGGATTGATATCCAAAGCTCTCAAATACATCGGATATGCCTCTGTATTTTTGGTTTGCATGGCATAAAAATCTCCCAAAGCCAAAAAGGTTTCTGGATCTTTGTCTTTGGCGTCTAATTCCTCTGCTTTTTGCAGGTTAGGCAAAGCTGATGCATAATCAGGTTTCTGGTTGTCAATATAGGCCCTACCGATTGCCAAATAGGTTTGGTAATCTTTGGTACCCAATTGCAAAGCCTTGTCAAAATTTGTTTTTGCCGATGTTGGGTTGCCTGATTTCAAATCGGCATGACCCAAACCTACATAGTTTAGGGCGTATTTTGCATCGGCAGCGATACCTTTAGTAAAAACCGCTCTTGCCGAATCGATATCATCCGTACGTAAATATACTTCACCAAGGTTAAAAAAGTTTTCGCCCTTTGTTCCTTGGGTGCTTACTAATGTCTTAAGCATCGATCCCGCCTTTTGGTACTGTTCTGCATCCATGGCCTTCTTCGCATCGGCTAAACTCTGAGCAAATGAGGCAGTACCACCCATCATTACCAAACCTAAACTTAAGGTTATTGCTTTCTTGATCATTTTCATTGTCATCATTTGTTTTAAACTGAAATAAAATTTTCCTATGCCTCTATCTGGTTCTGCATTAAGAATGTTATTTCCTTAGTTGATATTAAAATTTAGTTCGTGTTCTTTATGTTTAATTCTCTCGGTGCTAACTTATGAGGACCTAGTCCTGATTTGAGTACAATTAACTGTCCACGTTGACTAGTTAACCAATTTGCAAATCCTGTGCCTAAACCATCGCTATACTCCGCATTGATGATGTAAACATTCCTTAAAAAAGGATATTTTGCACTGATCAGGTTGTCCTGAGTAGGCTTATAGTAGGAATCGCTTCCTTTTTTCCCTGGCAAGTTCTTCACGCCCATTGCCTTAACTTGTGGCAAATATGCCAAAATGTCTTTGTTGCTCTCCAACAACCAATTCACGCCCACCACACCGATGTAATCTTTATGTTCGGCAATATACTTAATTACATCATTATTCGACTGTAGGGTATAAACGCCGCTTTTGGGCAGTTCCTTAACCTGTGCCGAGTCGATAAAGTACCGGATGGTACTTGAGTTGGCATTATCGAACACCAGTTTTTTGCCAGATTTTGAAGTTCCCTTCATGATATCGAACACTTCACTTACGGTAATGTTCGTATCTACGTTGGCTACATTGGTAATCAAAGCAATGCCGTCAATCGCAAAGCGGTCCGTATACACTGGAACCTGTCTTTGCTTATAGTAGTACTCTTCGCTAGGCTTCAGCATCCTCGACAGGATAATCATCTTGGTTTTACCGTTCAGAAAGTCGGGAAGTATCTGATTTTCGTTGCCCAATGTAGTCACCACATTGGCATCCGGATAATCGCTTTTGAACACTACAATCTGATCATCAAGGATCCTTGCAAAAGAAGCATCTACCAACAGTTTTGTCGTGCCCGAAGTCCTGGTTTCCTTAACGGCGTCTTTCTTGTCTTTTCTGCGGCATGCGCCAAACAAAAGCACCAAAAGCACCAGGGCCAAACTTATTCTTTTCATTTATACAGACTCTTTTTTACTAATTATCCGACTAAATCTTATGGCTGCATAAACAATTAGGACTACGCCAAAGGCAATCCGATATTTTTGGGGAAACCTTTCTGGATCCAGATTGATCAAATCGCCGAAAAAAATAACTACGATGCCTACACCCAAATAGATGAGCATCATGGTCAGCCCTAAAATAAACAGAAATCGCTGCTGAGGCGATTTCTGTTTAAAGTAATTCAAATTAAACATGTGTGCTTATTGCTGTAAGCTAAATTTAATAGGAATGTTGTATTTTACACGCACTGGTTTACCGTTTTGCATACCTGGGTTCCAGCGTTTCGCCAGTCTTAAAACCCTCAATGCTTCTTCGTCGGTTCCGTAGCCTAATTTACGGTCGATTTTAAGATCGGTTAATGAGCCGTCTTTTTCTACTGTAAATGAAACGAACACGTTACCTTGAATATTGTTCTCAGCGGCCATTGGCGGATATTTGATATTCGCGCCCAAGAAAGCATAGAACTTTTCGATACCGCCTGGATAGGTTGGCGGGTTTTCCATACTCACGAAGTTATAAACCGTGTTATCTTCTACTACTGCCGCTTGCTTCGGACCTTCGCCTGCTGGTGCAATCTGAACGATATCCGCAGTCGGATCTCCTTCGATTGTTTTTTGTCCAGGGTCGGCTTTTTTCAAGTCTTCCACTTTTGGCGGTTCCTCGTCTTTTACCTCATTATCAGGTTTTACGATCGGAGGAGGGAATTTGATCTGATCCTGTTTTGGCGGAGGTGGCTCTACCGGTGGAGGTGTTTTCACCTCTGGATCGATCGGTGGCGGTGGCTGCACGGTTACCTCAACTGCCTTTTCTGGAGGAGGTTCTGGCGCAAGGCCTTTGATTAAAGCATAAATTCTTGGCCCCAAAAAGAGCAATATAAATATTGCCGAGGCAATCAATAATGACTTAGTTGTATTCCAAGAATTAGTTTGGCGAAGCTCATAAGCTCCGTAAGCTTTATTCTTTTTGGCAAATACAATATCGAGCCATCCTTTGTCAAATAAATCTATTTTTTTTCCAAACATTGTTCAAGTATTTTATTATTCGCTAATTCTCGTTAAAGGATACCTTTTTGCTTCATGAAATCAATTTCAGCAGGAAGCATATGTTTGGGATCGTCATCAATCGCCGGAGCGTTGATGTTGGTCTTGGTGATATTGATTTCATCCATGATGTCTACAAAGTTTTTGTAGTTGGCACCCGACGTAGGTTTTACTACGATGATGATATCTCTACCCGTTTTATCCTTTACTTCTTTCTTGTTTTTTAATAAAGATGCCCTAATGTCTGAAAATCCTTCGATAGTTGGTGGAGTAGCTCCTGGCTGACCCATATACCAAGCAATCCTATCGTTCTTTCCAAGAAGAATTGTCATGGTTTGAGACTCTCTCAACTCTAATCTGTTCTCGTCTTTTGCATCTTTATCTGGTTTTGCAATATCCATTGCAAGTGGCTTTGATAGCGAGGTGGTTAACATAAAGAAGGTAATCAATAAGAAGGCCAAATCCACCATCGCCGTCAAGTCTACCTTGGTCGATTGTTTCTTGCTTCTTACTTTGCCGCCTTTTTTGCCACCCCCGCCGGAGGTATCTAATTCTGCCATAGCTCTTTTTTATTGTGCAGCGCTTTCGCCGGATGTAATTAAACTAAATTTGTTAACTTTTTGCTCCTGAAGCACATCAACGATCTTTTTGATCACCGGGTATTCTTCTTTCGCATCTCCCTTGATACTCACGCGCATCTCGGTCTTGTGCAATTCGGCAGTTGCTAAACGCGCCTCTTTAATCCAGTTGAACAATTCGCTGTTTCTTGTTGTATCAACAGGTACGCCTTGGAATTGTGCTTCTAGTTTGGTGCGGTCTTCGCCATTCAGCTTAATAAACTGTTTTAGGTTCTGGAAAGGTACGCCGAATGAGGAAACAACGCCAAAGCGCTTAGCTTCTTCTTCTGTAAAAGAAGTGCTGTATAAAGCAGCCATTCTTTGTAGCGTAGCCCTTTTTACGTCTTGGCCAATAATTTCGACAAAGACTTTTCCTTTACCAATGCTCAAGATCATCAAATCCTTGTCTGGCACTTTAAATTGTACCGAAGAAGAAGGCGTCTTGATTTCCAGTGGATCTGGCTGACGTGAAGTTGCCGTTAAAATGAAGAAAGTCAACAACAGGAAGGCCACGTCGCACATCGCGGTCATGTCTACCGAAGTACTCTTTCTTGGAACTTTTACTCTAGGCATAATATAAAAATTATAATATTTTAATTAATGATGTTAATTCTTCCGGTTTTCCATAAAGTCCGGTAAAAAAAATTAAAATAATTTTTATTTATGGGTACTAGCGTAAGTTTGGATGATGCTGAAACCAGCTTCATCGATAGCATAAGTCAATTTATCGATTTTCGAAGTTAAGATGTTATACATGATGATCGCAAGCGCAGAAGTACTGATACCAGTAGCTGTGTTGATCAAAGCTTCAGAGATACCTGTTGCCAAAGCCGCTTGATCTGGTGCACCTGAGTTAGCCAAACCACCGAAGGCCTTGATCATACCTGTTAC
>JBCNPG010000245.1:0-5345 GCA_039593445.1 Pedobacter sp. | reverse complement strand
TCGGCCCTCAATTCAGAACTTTGGCTGTCGCTTATCGTACTTTGCCTGTTGATACTGTTTTGGGTAGTTGGCTCGGGCCCTTTTTCTGTCGACCACCAGATCAAATATAAACGGGTTTAAGTGCGGTTGATTGAAGTATAAAACCTATGCTAGGCATGGGCTGTTATTTTTTTGCCTTGGTTGTTTATCCCCTATATTTTACGTTGAGCATAGCACAGTTCAGCGATAAACTTGCTATCTTTCCGTTTTAAGAAACAACCATGAAGAAATGCCTACTCTTTGCCTTGCTGTTCAAAATTTCGACCAGCTTCGCACAAACCCAAACCGACGATTACTTCAAACTTACACGTGCCGGCTTTAACGAAAAAAATGCCTATGCTACCACCGCATTTGTGGAGCAGTACTTTCGCGTACCAGGTAACACCGGCTTCAACGCGAGCATACATTATGTAGAAGACATCCTAAAAAAAGCAGGCTTTGTTGCGCAGCAAACCGACGAATTTGAGGCGCCCCTAACCTATCGCATAGAAAAACGCCCCATGAAGCGCAACACTTGGGAACCGGTTAATGCGAGTGTAGCCATCGTTGGCGAAAAGCAGCCCCTCATTGCCTTTAAAACCAACCGCAACATGATTCCGATCAACTGTCCTTCAACACCGACTGAGGGCGTTACAGGCGAGGTTGTTTTTGTGGGCAAGGGTACCGCGCAAGATCTTGAAGGCAAAGACCTGAAAGGCAAAATCGTATTTGCCGATGCCTCTGCGGGCAGATTGTTATCCATAGCCGCCAAAGCTGGTGCCATTGGTGTAATGGGCTATTCGATGCCCAAATACACGCAACCAGAAAAGCACCAAACTTCTATTCAATTTGGCAGCATGCCCGCCAATTCCAGCATTTGGTCGCTGTTGCTGTCGTATGGCGTAAAAGAAAAACTGAAAACAGCCTGCCTTCAGGGAAAAGTAGAACTGAAAGTAAATATCCAAACCAAGATTTACCAAGCCGAAGAACTGACTTTGGTAGCCAATGTTAAGGGCAATGTAAGTCCTAACGAACGCTTTGTATACAGCGCCCACGTACAGGAACCTGGCGCCAACGACAATGCCAGTGGCGTAGGTACCTTGGCCGAAATGGCCCGCCTAACAGCATCCTTGGTTAAATCCGGCAAATTAAAACCGCAACGTACGCTTACCTTTTTATGGGGCGATGAGATTGTATCGACCGGCAGGTACATTACCGACGATAAGGAACGTGCCAAGGGAATTATGTGGGGCATGAGCCTAGACATGGTAGGCGAAGACACCCAAAAAACCGGGGGTTCTTTCCTGATTGAAAAAATGCCCGACCCATCGGCCATCTGGACCCGTGGCAATGACAAACATACCGAGTGGGGCGCTGGCGACGTAAAAGAAAAAGACCTTTTTCCTCATTACTACAACGATTTTATCTTCGACATTTGCAAAGCTCAAGGCAAATTTGCCAATTGGACGGTTAATTATAACCCTTTTGAAGGAGGTAGCGACCATACGCCATTCCTGCAAAACAAAATCCCGGGCTTGTTGATGTGGCACTTTACCGATGTATTTTACCATACCGACAACGACAGGATCGACAAGGTTTCGGCCATTACCATGAAAAATGTAGGCGTGAGTGCCCTTACTGCGGGTTATACTTTGGTTACAGCCAATGAAAATACGGCCATGAAAACCGTAGCCCAAGTAAAATCCGATGCATTGGTACGACTTAAAACCGAGTTTGACTTGAGCAAAAAAGCCATTGCTGACGGCAAGTCGGCCACCGACGAGCAACACATTCTAGAAGTTTGGGGCAAATGGTATACCGATGCCCTAGCCACGATTGGCAACATGGCCGTTAAACCACAAACCACCAAAGTAGGTTCGGCCATTAAGGTGGCTACGCTGGAAATAGAAAAGCAAACACAAGCCTATATCGAGCAATTGAAGTAGATAGGTTTCGCCATTAGCGTTAAGCGACACTTGTGAAGTTGATAAACTTCGCAAGTGTTATAAATTAATCGCTTCTGCTAGCTTCTCTGCATCCAGGTCGAAAGAATTGACAATTACTTTGGCCTGTGTATAAAAAGGGTTTCTTTCTTCCAGTTTTTTGATGATAAATTCGAGGAGTTGCTCATCGTCCATGCCTTTAAGCAAAGGCCTTTTCTCGCGGTTGTGCAAACGCGAAACCAGCTGTGGCGGGGTCATCTGCAGGTAAACCGTAATACCATGCGCATTCATCCAATCCATATTATCGAAGAAACAAGGCAGGCCGCCGCCGGTAGCGACGATACAGGTTTCTGGATAGGCGTAGGTTTTTAGTGTTTGGCTTTCGAGTTCGCGGAAAGCAACTTCGCCATATGCTGCAAAATAATCGGCAATGCTTTGTCCTTCGCGCTCTACCATAACGGCATCTAAATCTATTACCGGACAATTAAGCCGGTGCGCCAATTGCTTGGCTTTGGTACTCTTGCCACAGCCCATAAAGCCCACCAAGAAAATAATCATAGCTGGTTTGTTCTTTTTAATATAACGAAATCGGTTACCGGCGGTATTTGTCCGGTTTGTTTGAGCATCGTTGCAATTTGCGCCCGATGATACGTAGAATGGTTTACCACATGAAACAGGATATCCTGCAGGCTGTTCTCAAATTTTCCATGGGCATTGGCATAATAGATCGGCTCATCTAATCGACGTGTTGTTAAAATCGTGGCAAACAGTTCCGCATTTTCGGCACTTAAAGCCTCAAAAACTGCTTTGGGTTGTTCTTCCCACACGCCCTTGCCGGGTTGTTCGCCCAAAATTCGTTTGGCCCAAATGTGCTGTGCAGTGAGCACATGGCTAAACAGTTTGTTGGCTTCGGGCAAATCAACCTTATCCAGCGCTGCAATAACGATGGCATCAGCTTTAGTGGTATAGTTTAAAAGTTCTGCAAACATATCAGGCAAGTTTAACCCTTGGATCTATCCAGGCATACAACAAATCGACTAAAATATTGACTACCACAAATACGAAGGCAATGAACAGGATAGAACCCATTACTACCGGAAAATCAGACATTTCTAAAGCAGTAACCGTGGTACGGCCCAAGCCATTGTAGCCAAATATATACTCTACAAAAAAGGAACCTGCCAACAAAGATGCAAACCAGCCCGAAACAGCGGTAATAACCGGATTTAAGGCATTTTTTAGCGCATGTTTATAGATGATGGCATAACGCCCCAATCCTTTGGCCTTAGCCGTCCTGATGTAGTCTTGCGCCAGCACGTCGAGCATGGCACTACGAGTAAGCTGCACAATAATGGCCAAGGGACGTAAGCCAAGGGTAATCATGGGCAGCCAGAGGTTGCGCCAGGTGATAACCTGACCCTTAAACGGATCGTAGCTGTAAAGGCTGCCGCTCATGTTCAGTCCCGTATAATCGGCCAGTACAAAACCAAACAGCCAAGCAATGATGATTCCGGCAAAGAAAGAAGGCGCAGAAATGCCCAGAATGGCAAAAGAATTGGCCAGTTTGTCTATCCATGTGCCTTGATGTACCGCCGAAACCACGCCCAATAATACGCCAATCAATGTAGCGAATATCATGGCGGTTAAAGCCAGCACAAAAGTATTGGGTACGGTTTCCGAAAGAATGGTGGTTACATCTCTTTTGGTTTGATAAGAACGGCGCAAATAGGGCACTTTAAGCACCACCACATCTGTACCGGTCTTAAAAAGTTTGCGATAATGATATTTTTCTTGATTTTCGACCGTATTGGGATGAATACTGATGGGCAACAAATCGTTCAGGTAGAGCAGAAACTGAACCGGTTTGGAGCGGTCCAAGCCAAATTCCTTGCGCACTGCCTCCAGCGACTGCACATCAGAGCGCTGCCCCATGGTCATGCGCGCCGGATCTCCCGGAAGAATGTTGAACAGCACAAACACCACCGATATAACGCCCGCCATTACGGCCAAGCCATATAAAAATTTTCTGATGGCGTAACGTCCCATGGCTATTTACTGAGGTATTGGGCCGACAATTTTTCGAATGAAGGTACGGTATGGTAATGCCACTTGTTGACAATGGTACCATTTTTTAACAGCAACACACCCGGATTTGCCCTTACCATGCTTTTCAACGGTACGGCATCGGCATAAAATACTTCCATAAAAAGCTTCATCCGTTTGCTGAAAGCCTGTGCCTCTTGCGCCGAATTGGAAGTGAGCAAAACTGTGCGCACATTGAACTGTTCAGTAGCGTTGAGTGCCAGTGCATTGATTTCGGCAATTGCTTTTTCGTCGGTGTGTTTCAAGTCATAAGCTACCACCACTAAGTTATAATACGGATTTTCGATCAGTTCCTTGGTATAATCGGTTCCCGAAGCATCGGTAATCACCAAATCCTTTATTTTAACGTCGTAACCTTTTTTAATCAGTTTCTTCTCAGGCGTACCCACTACCTCCCAGTTATCGTCTTTCCAAACCTCCTGCTTCATGTAGTCCTTGTCGCTCATGGTTTTGGTCTCGCCAGTTGCCTTGTTTTTGAGCTGATACATGATCAGAAATTCGTCTTGGGGAGCTCCTGGGGGTATCTTCATCGATTCTGGAATATTGGAGCCTACTTTATAGGGCAAAAAATCGATGATGGGCAAGTAATTATAGGTAAACATACCGAATGAAACCGAGGCCACCAAAACGGCTGTAGACAAGCCACTTTGCCAACCCGAATGCTGGGTAAGGGGCTCTATTTTTTCTCTCTTAACGAAAAGGTAAACGATTAACACCAATAAGACAAGGTCCTTGCCAAACGATTGCCAAGGCGTAAGCGGAATGGCATCGCCAAAGCAGCCACAAGAGGTAACCACTTTAAAGGCAGCCGAAACAAAGGTAAGGAAGGTAAAAAAGATGATCAGTCCCAACAAGCCCTTGGTTACCTGGTTTCGCCAAAAGCCAAAGAGCAGCAAAGCCCCAAGCCATACCTCCAACACACATAAAATAATGGCTATGCCTGTTGCCCAGCCGCTTAGAAAAGTAATATGGAAAACCTCAAAATATTCCTGCAGCTTATAGCCAAAACCCAGTGGGTCGTTCAGCTTGATCAGGCCCGAAAAAATAAATAAAACCCCTACAAACCACCTCGAAAAGTTTAAAGCTATTTTTTGCATAATCAATAATTTTAACCGCTTCGCCTGCCAGCAGCAAAACGAATTTGTTCCATTTATTTAACGCCTAATTTGATCAAGGCAAATACGGCATAGTTGAGCATATCCTGGTAGTTGGCATTGATCCCTTCTGAAGCCACGGTTTGTCCCAGATTATCTTCAATTTGTTTCACCCTGAAAATTTTCA
>JBCNPG010000244.1:0-5352 GCA_039593445.1 Pedobacter sp. | reverse complement strand
CTCCTGTGGGATCATTTACGCCGACATTATAAGGTGGGGCTATTTCAGCTTGGTCTAAAGCCTGTCCAGGTTCCATTATGTTTCTACCTTCGGCAAAAGCAATGGAGTTTTCTTTCTTTAAAATATCATAAAAGCCTCGGTTCACTTCCGTATTGCAAAGAATGGTAGTGATTTTATTTTTATAATCAGCCTTTATTTCGGGAGGCAACCCGCCTAAAGAGGCGTCTGAGACATGCCTTCCTAAGTAAATTTTAAGACCATACTTTTTAAATACCGCTTCATTTTTTACCAGATCGGCCTCGGTAATCAATCCATTAAGTACGTTGTTGGCCACAAATAAGCTCAGGACCTCGTAGATGGTAAAATGCGAATACCTAAGAGGGTCGCCATTAGTTGGGTCTTTCCGGTAAGCTTTTACCATTTCCTTTACTGTGTCTTTGTCGAAGCCTTTGCCTAATATCTTGCGCTCGCTTCCGTCTAGTTTTACAATCATGATTTTCGTTTTTAGATGGTTTGTGGAATTGGTTTGTTAGCTAAAATTCACTAATTATCAGTGGATTAGCAACCGTAAAATGTTCTATTTTTTTACCGTAAAAATACCCTGCCAATTGGGGTAATATTCCTGCTCCCCATCATTATAAGCCGATTTAAATTTGAACTAAATGCCAATGTAAGAAGGCTATTTGGCATGAGGTACTTAAAATAGAAATTATGAAAAAGCACTATCTTTTGGTTTACGCTGTTCTAGCGTTAGCGGGAGCATCCTTAGCGGAATCATGTAAAAAACATGGCGATGAACCTCAGCCAGAAAAGGAATGTACAAAAACCACTATAACCAACAGCAGATCGGTTAATCTGTTCGATTTGCGCACATCAAGTGTATTTTATAACCAAGTGGTGGCCAATTTTAAGTTTGTACAAGCTTCAAATACCTACAAAGGCACCAGCAACTGTCCGTTTATGGATTGCAGTACGGTTTTGGTTATCCAGAATGTTACGCCGAAGACAATCACATTAGACTTTAATGTAATCTTCCAGTTGAATTTAGCCCAGTGGAATTATCAAGGCGTGACTACAATAGCTCCTAATGCTACTGCCGAGATTGGCCAAGTGAGCAGCAACTGTGGCTCAATTAATCTAGGGTCATTTGTTATCCAATCGGCCAGTATCAATTATCGATAACAACAATTTAATGACCATCGCCATCTCATACCGTCAAAATCCGTTGGTTAGCCAGCGTGAGCTCGAAATTCTGCATCTGCTGTGCATGGGCTATAACAGCAAACAAATTGGCGACAGGCTTTTCATCAGCGAACTTACCGTGAAAACCCACCGACGCAACATGGTGAAAAAATTGGGTGTAAAAAACTCGTACCAGATGATTGTATGGGCATTTAAGCAAAGAATGTTCTCCATATAAGAAAAAAGCTCCGTCTCGATGCTTATCGGACGGAGCTTTTTTTATTCGGTGTTCAATTACTGACGCGGAGGCTGCGGTTTAGGCATTTCCTTGCGCGGAAGTTTTTCTGCACGCTCAGAAGTATGATAAACAAACGAAGCCACAATGGTAGCCGATTTTTTCAAGTCATCCTCTACCAAACGGTCGAAAACGTCTTGGTTAGAGTGATGGGTACGGGTGTTGTAGTCCATTGGATCTTGGATAAACTGGAAGCCCGGTAAGCCCACGCCATCAAATGCCTGGTGATCGGTACCACCGGTATTGTTAATGGTGATGGTTTTGGCACCTAAGTCGGCGAAAGGAGTTAACCAGCTTTGGAATATATCTTTCACGGCTGCATTGCCTTGCAAATAAACGCCACGAATGGTTCCAGTACCATTATCCAAATTGTAGTAGGCGCTTAGTTTAGCGTGCTCAGGCTTGGTTGCCATATCGGCAGGATCGGCAAAATGCTCTTTTACATAGCCTCTAGAGCCGAATAGGCCTTGTTCTTCCGAACTCCACAAGGCGATACGAATGGTGCGCTTTGGTTTAAAATCGATCGCTTTTAAGATACGCATGGCCTCGATCATTACAGTCGAACCTGCGGCGTTGTCTGTAGCGCCAGTGCCCGAGTGCCAAGAATCATAGTGGCCGCCAATCATCACCACTTCGTCTTTCAGTTTAGGGTCCGTACCCGGAATTTCGCCAATTACGTTGTAGCCTTTAGGGTCTTTGTCGTAGAACGAAGTCTTAACTTCTGCTTCGATCTCAACCTTTTCGCCTCCACGCAACAAACGCAGGATGTGCAGGTAATCTTCGCTGCTTACTTCCAATTCTGGCGATACTGGTTTCGCATCCAGTTTGTAAGAAGCGCCATTGCTGGTAAAGAAGGTGCCATAACTGCCACGGGCATAGGTTAATTTTAAACCGATCTTTTCGGCTAGCAAAACGCTGTCAATAGCAGCTCTGTTGGCTATCATTCTCATCATCATGGCTCTTTGGTTGCCACCAGCTTGACCCGGGCGGCCACCTTGACGGGCACCACCATCTTGTGGCGTAGCGGCTGCCATTTTATCCAAAGCCTCGTCGGTAAAACGAACTACATCAGGCGTATATGAGTTCTTCAAAGGTTGTATCGTAGCCGATTCAAGCATGACGATCTTGCCTTTCAACTTGCCTTTATATTTGGCCAAATCGGTTACGGTATCGGCCTTGATCAGGATTACTTCAGATTTGATTGGACCATTGGTTCCTGGGGTCCAAGCTTTCGGCGAAGCAATGATCGGGCGGTAAAAAGGCAAGGTGGTAGCCGCATAATACTTGTCTACCTGCCAACCCTTTCCAAATTCGCCCCAAGCTTCTAGGTGAACGTTTTTAAGGCCAATTTCGTTGAAATATTTAACTGCCCAATCTTGTGCCCTTTTTAATCCCGGCGAGTTCGATAAACGTGGTCCGGCTACATCGGTAATATGGTAGGCAATATCCATGGCCTTAGATTTATCCAAACCCTCGGCTCTGATTTTTTGCACTGCTGCCGAATTTACAGGCTCCTGTGCAAAAGCAGAAAAGCAAAGGCCTAGGGCCAATGCACTCATCGTAAAATTTTTCATCATAATGTTAGTTTAAGTTAACAATGGTGAATTTACAGTTAAACCGAAACACATGGGAATACCTATTCAGATTTTTACATGGTGTTATGGTTAATGGGCGACTACAAAGCAGAAATAATTGTAACTTCCAGTTAAGATATAAATTACGTTTATCATGATTAGAAAATATTACTTTCCGTTACTCTTGGTCATTTTGTTTTCGGTTAAGGTCCAGGCACAAAGAACAGAAAACCGCGACCCGAACATTAGTGCCATGCTCAATGAAGTTTCATCGGCCAACCTAGAACAGCTGATCAAAAAACTGGTTTCCTTTCAAACCAGACATACCCTAAGTGACACTACAAGCAAGACAACAGGCATTGGTGCCGCTAGGACTTGGATTAAGAGCGAGTTTGAAAAATATGGCGCTGCCAGCGGAGGCAGGCTACAGGTAAGCTACGACAGTTTTGTGCAGGCCGCAGATGGACGAAGGATCAAAGAGCCTACGGTACTTAAAAACGTGGTGGCTATTTTGCCGGGAACCGACCCGAACGATAAACGCATGCTCATGGTTTCAGGTCACTACGATTCGCGGGTAACCGATGTGATGAACATCAAAGACTTTGCGCCGGGTGCCAACGACGATGCTTCGGGTACGGCAGCCGTCATGGAAATGTGCCGCGTAATGAGCAAACAAAAATTTAGCGCCACCTTGGTTTTTGTAGCCATGGTTGGCGAAGAACAGGGATTGTATGGTGCTACCAATCTGGCCAAAAGAGCAAAAGAAGAAGGTTGGAATGTACACCTGCTCATGAACAACGATATTGTTGGCAATTCTTACGGCATGGAAACCGATATCAAAGACAACAAAAGCGTAAGGGTATTTAGCGAAGGGGTGTCGCCGGTAGAAACCAAGGAGCAAGCTGCCTCCCGCCAATCGGCAGGCACAGAAAATGATGGCAAGGCCCGCCAGGCCGCACGATATATTAAAGAAGTGGCCGAAAGGTATGTAGACCAGTTAGACGTTAAACTGATTTACCGTAGAGACCGTTTTCTGCGTGGTGGCGATCATACGCCTTTCTCACAGCAGGGCTTTACGGCGGTGCGCATCACCGAAATGAACGAAGATTTTAACCGTCAGCACCAGGATGTAAGGACCGAAAACAGCTTTAAATATGGCGACTTGCCCGAATATGTAGATTACAATTACCTGCAAAAGGTTACCCGAATGAATTTGTCGGTGATGGCTAATCTGGCACTTTCTGCGCAAGAACCAGAAAATGTTGTGGTACAAACTGCTGGGTTAACCAATAAAACAGCCTTGAAATGGGAAGCCCCGAAAGGCAAATCACCGGCCGGCTATTATGTGTTGATGCGCGAAACCACCAGCCCATTTTGGGAACGCAAGTTTTTTGTAAAGGAAACTTCGGCTACTTTGCCTTATTCGAAAGACAACTACTTTTTTGGCGTACAATCGGTAGACGAAGCGGGGCACGAGAGCCTGGTGATTACGCCAAGACCGGGAAGGTAGAATTTTTATAAGCCATAGATTGACAGGTTAATGATTTTAAATCTGTTCATCTGTGGTTCTTTTGTTGATCTAGACGCCATTAAAAAAGCAAGCAGGCAACATCCATTGCCTGCTTGCTAAACTAAAAACTAAACTAAACTAAAGTCTTGATCTGGCTGATGCACATCAGCCTATTTTATTTGATGGTTTTTCTGGCCACCATGACATATCCTATAATAAATACCGCTACGCCACAAATCAAACTGTTGTAAATAGCTTGGTCATAAATGGCTATTTTGTCTATCCCGCCTTTAGATTGCATAATGTTCTGTACCGTTAGGTTCGGATAGGCATAAGGGAAGAAATTCACGTAATCCCATTTCAGCTGAGAAGTAATGATCCCTAAAATGGTTAACACGAAACCGATTCCGAAAGGCTTCAAAAAGTCGTTCCACATCAGGTTCATTAAAAACTGGATAGAAATGATGCCGATAGAAGACAAGAAGAGCTTGGTAAAGAACTTAAAGATAAGCTCGTTCGGATTGTAGTCGCTAAATTTCAGTTGCGGTTTCAGGAACTCTATGCCGTGTCCGGTTGCTATAATAAGCAGGCTGAACAGCGCCATGGTCAAGAAGGTAAGAAATACAATATAAAGGTATTTGCTGGCATAGATCGATAGCTTGGGCAAAGGCAAAGAAAACAGGCTTTTCCAGGTATCGCCCTTATATTCCATGTTGGTAATGGAATAAGTATTGTAAATAACCAGTACAGGCAAAAGCAATACGCCCATTACACCGATTATGGCCGAAATG
>JBCNPG010000243.1:0-5353 GCA_039593445.1 Pedobacter sp. | reverse complement strand
CCTCACTGAACTGTCCGGTAATAATCAGCGACTTAAAAGGCCACCGCGAGTTGCTGGGATCATATGCCCGCTATTTTGACCCCTTGAATGCTGCCGATATGGCCGCAGCCATGTTGGCCCAAATAGCACATGGCCATCAAACTTCATTTGAGCATAAAGACCGCTTTAGTATTCAAGCCGCGACTGATGCTTTAAACCAGGCCTTTGTTAAAGCCGCCAACCTAAGAAAAACATGGGCATAACAACTACTCTTCCGAACTTGGAATCGTACAGGGCACTTTTCTTGGCTAAAGGTGTGCAATACCCTTTACAAAAAATTGGCACCAGCGCCCAAGGCTTATTGCAGGAACTTCCCAGAACTGAAAGAAAAGGCTGGCCATGGGATAGCCAAACATCGCCATTGCTTTACCATGCCAAAAAAGAGTGGCCAAAAATAACCATTGTAACGCCATCTTTTAACCAAGGGCAATATATTGAAGAAACCATTAGAAGTGTTCTGTTACAGAACTACCCTAACCTGGAATACATTGTTATTGATGGGGGAAGTACCGACGGCACCCTAGAAATCCTGGCCAAATATTCGCCTTGGATCAGCTATTGGGTAAGCGAAAAAGACAAGGGCCATGGCCATGCCATCAACAAAGGATTTAGCTTGGCTTCGGGAAAGCTTTATGGCTGGATCAATAGCGACGACCTTTATATGGACGAAGCTTTTTTTACGCTGGCCAACGCATTTGAGCAAAGCAAAGCCGATATGATTTATGGCGATGGGCTTGTAATTGATGAAGCCAGCGGTGAGCTAACTTACGAAAAGGCATTTTTGGTCAATTCGAGGTATCTTTTTATTGGCGGAGTGCTGATGCAGCATTCTACATTTTGGAAAGCCGACATCCACGAACCCATACAAGAAGCTCTTTATTGTGCGGTTGATTCAGAGTTATGGTTCAGGCTTGTTCCAAAGAAGAAGTTAAAACACGTAAAATTTCCATTGGGCATTGCCCGAAAGCAGCCTGAAGCCAAAACAATGAACGAGAAATTTGCGGCCAAATGGAAAGCCGATAATATCTTAATAGCGCAACTGCATCAATTCGAAAAAACCATACCCTTTTTCAAATATATCCAATCTAAATTCTACATATTGGAAACCCGATACGTGCAAAGGCTATACAAATATTTTAACCGAACCAATACAGCGCCCTACCTGGCCAAGCTGGCCTCCAAAAAAACAAAGCCTTAATGCTTTCGATCATTACCTGTTCCATAAATCCAGAAAAATTAGCCCAATTATCCCAAAGCCTGGCAGAAACTACGGAATTGCCTTACGAACTCATCGTAATTGAAAACAAGGGGCATAACTATGGTATTTGCCAAGCCTATAACCTGGGCGCGGCACAAAGCAAGTTTGCCTACCTTTGCTTTGTACATGAGGATATCATTTTTAAAAATAAAGGATGGGATCAGCACTTCGTTGCTCATTTTGAAACAAAAGAAATAGCCATGATCGGTATTTTGGGCAATACAATCAAAACCAAATATCCGTCGGGCGTATATTCTGCTGTGCAGCATACCAACAGAATTAACCAATTGCAGCTGTTGCCAGATGGGTCAAGCATTCATTATTACAATAACCCCCTGGAAGAAAAAACAAGTGAGGTAGCTACACTTGACGGAATGCTTTTAGGTACGCTTAAAACATATTGGTTGGCACAAAAATTTGACGAAAACCTTGCTGGTTTTCATGCCTACGATGTAGACTATAGCTTAGCTATGCGCCAAATGGGAAAAGTAGCTGTGGTTTATGATATTTTAATTGCCCACGCCAGTTTCGGAGGCAATACCCGCTCTTGGATAGACAATCAGTTGCAAACAGCGAAGAAATGGCGCCATATCCTTCCGATTAGACCAAAAGACCACGATAGCCGTACGCTTAGGCTCAGGGAACAAGATGACCTGAGGCAATTTTCGATTGCCTTGCTCAAGCTCAATTATCGGTATCGTTTGGCTTTGTATTATGGTTTGCTTACCCTGTTGAGCAAGCCGTTTCAGCGCGTTAATCTTTTTATTGTCAAGCAGTTAATCCTTCAATTTTTTTCATGGCCGAAGCCGTCTACATCGTCTCCAGCGAATTAGCCTACAACAAGCTGATTTGCAGCGATGCCGGACCGCAATATGCGGCTACCATGCATTGGAAATGGATTGAGCTTCAAAACCTGAAAAAGCTCAGCAACGATCAGATTTACATCATCGACAACAGAATAGCCGCAGCCGAATGCCAGGTGTTGCAGCAGCTGATAATCGCCAACCCTTCCATCAACTTTGTAGCCAAAATCGTAGACCCCTATCAAGAAAATAAAGACCATTACTATTATAAATGGCTGGCAACTATCTTATTATTTGAAAATGTACGGTTGCTATCAGTTTACGAACCCAAAGAACTTACCAGTACCTTAGCCCAAAGGTCGGTCCATCCATTGATCTATATTCCATATGTTTATGACGAACGCAAGGAACTACCGCTCGATGCACTGGGAAAGCGATCGAGGAAAATCATTATTTCTGGCGCCATCAATCCGATCATTTATCCGTTCCGAACCGCCATCTGGAAAAAGACCCGCAGGTCGGTCAGCCGATTATGCTACCATGTTTTAAAGCATCCGGGCTATGCCGAACTTAGTCAACGCGAATTTGGCCACCACTTTGTGTACGATGGTTTTATTGCTTACTTGGCCCACTACAGGTACATGTTGCTGTGTGGGTCGCGATGCCAGCTTGAATTTTTAAAATACCACGAATGCGCCTATGCAGGTTGTTTGCCCGTTGGAGAAGCTCCAACATGCTATCCTGATGAGATCAAAAAGTTGTTTGGTTCTATTGACCCCCAACATATCTTTAGCAGTACACTAAAAATAAACTGGCAGTGGTCAATCCAAAAGCATTTGGCGCGGTTGGAAAAATATAGGCATTATTTACGGGAAACGCGCTCAGCGGAAGTGCTTAATCAGCGCTTTGCCAACCACTTTAAGTCCAGCAAAACGTGAAATTACTATTTGTCCTCCCCGAATTTTTCCCCTTAACAGGTGGTGGCATTTGCACTTATTACGAAGAGCTCCTGCCTCTGCTTCAACGATCGGACATGTACGAACTGACCGTTATACAGGGAAGTGCCTTTGAAGCGCGTGGAGGCGAAACCAATAGACACGGTATACCTGTACATTACTTGATGTATGGGGAATTGCTTGAAGAGAAGAAAAAATTTTCCCATCTCAATATCTTCCCCGAACTGCAGGCGCACCTCGCGGCAGCCTGGGCCATGTATGAAAAAGCAAAGGGACTTGGCAAGTTTGACGCAGTGATTACCTCAGATTGGGGATTGGCCTTTGTGCCCTGGATATTGACTGGCCATACGCCTACAATCGTACACCTGCATGGAAGCCTTGGCCAAATCGATCATTATGAGCCGAGAAAAGGCTTAGCGCTACTGGCCCAAACTTATTTGCATATTGAAAAGGACTTGCTTCAAAAAGCCTCTTCGTTAGTGACCCATAGCAGGCAGAACATAAGGTTTTGGATAAACCAAGGCTTGCCAGAAGCAAAAACAAGCCTCATTCCCCCAATTGTAGCCAAAGCATCGAAAACTGGGAAAAAGCGGGAAAATCCCCAGCTAACTGGGTTGGTAATTGCAAGAGTCCAGTTTTGGAAAGGCCCCATCTACTTATGCGAAGCCATTAGGCTAATGGATAGCGAAACCAGAGCCCGGCTTAACATCTACTGGATAGGCAGAGATACTTTCTATACCAACGAAAACATGGGCATGGGAGCTTTTCTGTTGAAGAATTATCCCGATGTATGGGGCAAAACCATTTTGCCTCTCGGCATCAAGACCCGCGAAGAACTCGACGAATATTACAATGAAATAGATTTTGGCATTGTTCCTTCTATATGGGACATGTTTAACCTGAGTGCACTTGAGCATTTGGCCCATGCAAAGCCATTGATATGCTCATCGGGCGCTGGGGCATCAGACTTTATGGCTGATGTAGCGGGAATTATGGTTTATGACAATACCGCTAGCGGGCTTGCCCAAGCCTTAACCAAATTTATCGCAAGCGGAAAAGAAAACCTGGAAGCTGCAGGCAAACAAAATTCCTCGTTTCTGCAGCAGCAATTTAATCAGCAAACAACCCTTGATGCACATTTCAGGGTAATTGAAGAGGCCGTTAGGGGCTTTGTCCCTACAAATAGCCAACCTCAGGACCATCAATGGCTCTGGCCACAAACAGGAGCCCAAACAAATGCGAGGGCGGTGTTATTAGAATCCTGGCCCAACAAAGAAACCATTAACCTAATCCTTAAAAAACTGAAAACCAGCTTGAAGTCAAAGCTAAACTTAGGGAAATGAAATTTAAAGGCAAAAGTGATTTCGAAAAAATAATATTGGCCTATGCAAGAGGATTTAACCATCCTTTTAAGCTGAGGTTTCTAAATTGGCTTATTAATTCTTTCTACAAGTCAGGCTTAAGGCTTCAAAGTACATCCGGGCGCCTGCTCCAAATCGCACCTAACGATTTTATTGGCCACCAGCTGATATACCACGGCTGTTATGAGCCTATTTCGCTACAACTAGCCCTCAGGCTTTTAAATACAAAGCCAAATGCGGTATTTATTGATGTTGGGGCAAACATGGGTTTATATACCATTAATGCCGGAGCGATAGATGGCCTTAAGATTTATGCCATAGAACCGGTTGCTAAAAACTTTGTAAAGCTACAGGCCAACTATGCGCTAAATTCTAATCAAAACAGCACTGCTTGGCTCATCAATGTAGGGTTATCAGATACCAATGAACTAGCCTACATTTCCAATCCAGTGGAGAGCAACGAAGGAACATACAGGGTAGAAGACAGCGAACAAAGCAATGCCCAGCTTATTGCGCTAACGACCTTGGACGAGTTGGTTACACATTTTAAAATTGACCGCATCGACCTTTTAAAAATGGATGTCGAAGGTTTTGAAGGGAAAATAATTGCCGGTTTCAAAAGCATCGGTAAAGTAAAGCCCCAGAACATATTGATGGAATATTCTGATTATGTGAGCAGGACAGGCATTAGCAAAACCTATCTTTATAATTACTTTATTGAATTGGGTTACGAAAGTTTAGACGTAAATGGAATGCCTTATGCTGGCGAAGGAGAATTAATGGAAGACAATATCTGGTTTCGACTCAAATGAAAAACACCCTAGCTCTTGGCATTCCGGCTTATAATGCGGCTTGGTGTTTACCAAGGCTGCTTAAATCGGCCCAGCAGCAGCTGATTCCATTTGATGAAATATTTGTCTATGACGATTGTAGCTT
>JBCNPG010000242.1:0-5361 GCA_039593445.1 Pedobacter sp. | reverse complement strand
CATGGTTCCTGTAACGAATCAACCTTCAGAAAGCGACTCGTAACTCATTAAACGAGGCTCGCCATTGGCATATTTCAAGGTTAAATTGGCTGGCAGAATGGGTACCGACGAACCGCCGGCTACCGTAGCCTTTAGTCTTTTGCCGTTGGCAATACCGCCACAATATTCGTCAGAATAGATAAATTCTTCAACCGGCAGGCCTAATTCGATTTCATAAACCCCCGGCTTAACCAAATTGCCCGAGGCCGAAATGAGTTTGGTACCTGTACTGCGGCCAATACCGATTTTGGCATACTCGTCGCCCCCATCATTGATGATGGGCACTACTGCCGCAATAGACTCAACGTTGTTGACCACTGTTGGGCAGCCATATAAACCTGCAATGGCCGGAAATGGTGGCTTGATACGAGGATTGCCCCGTTTGCCCTCCAACGATTCCAATAAAGCGGTTTCTTCGCCACAAATGTAGGCACCGCCACCTGGCTGCACGTACAATTCGAGGCTGTAGTCTGTTCCCAATATTTTTTGGCCCAATAATCCAGCGGCCTTTGCTTCGGCAATTGCTTTTTCCAGGATACGGATCTGAGGCATCATCTCGCCACGCACATAAATGTAGGAGGTGTTTGCACCCAAGGCATAGCTCGATACAATCATCCCTTCGATCAAGGCATGCGGAATATAAGTCATTAAATACCTGTCTTTGAAAGTTCCAGGCTCAGATTCATCGGCATTACATACCAAGTAACGTGGCACGCCTTCTGGCTTGGCCAAAAAACTCCACTTCATCCCGGTAGGGAAACCTGCACCGCCCCTGCCACGCAAGCCCGATTTTTTCACTTCTTCCACCACCTCATCTGGGGTAAGTGTTTTCAGTGCTTTTTCAACGGCGCGGTAACCGCCTTTTTGGCGATAAACCTCTAGCGTGTTAATGCCAGGTACATTGATATGTTCTAATAATAGTTTACGTGCCATTTGCTATAGATATGAGATGTGAGATGTGAGATCAAGCATATTCCTGTTCTCCAGTCTCAAATCTGGGGTCTCAGATCTTATTTTTTAAATCGTCTATCAATTGATCAACCGACTGTTCGGTCAGGTTCTCATAAAAAGTATATTCAGGGCCAATTTGCAACACCGGGCCAAAGCCACAGGCCGCCAGGCATTCTACGCCCCTCCAGCTAAATAAACCGTCTGCCGTAACTTCGCCTTCCTTAACGCCCAATTTCTGCTCAATATGGTCCATGATCTTTTCGGCACCAACCAAGCAGCAAGGACCAGTACGGCATACTTCCAATACGTATTTGCCTTTAGGCTGCAAAAAATACATGGTATAGAAGGAAGCTACTTCATAAACTTCAATCGGCTGGATTTGTAGGTATTCGGCCACTTTATCCATTGCAGGAACACTGGTCCAGCCAAACTCGGCCTGCACCAAATGTAGGATAGGCAAGAGCGCCGATTTCTGTCTTCCGGCAGGATAACGGCTTACGATTTCGTCGAATTTACTGATCAATGTCGACGAAAACTCTACAGGTTGTTGTTCTTCTACTCTAAGCATCTAATTCTCCTGCAATAATGTTCATGCTACTCATGTTGATGATGGCGTCTGATAACAGCATGCCTTCGCTCATTTTGGCAAACATAGAATAATTAATAAAACTTGGCCTTCTGAAGTGCAGACGGTAAGGCGTACGGCCACCATCGTTGATCAGATAGAAACCCAACTCGCCATTACCACCCTCAACGGCGTGGTAAACTTCTGCTTTTGGCGCATCGATTTCGCCCATCACAATCTTAAAGTGATAGATCAATGCTTCCATATTGTTGTAAACTTCTTCTTTGCCCGGCAAGTAAAACTCTGGAACCTCGGCATGGAAAATGCCTTTTGGCTCTGATTTGATCTTCTCCATGGCCTGTTCGATGATGCGTACACTTTGCCACATCTCTTCATTGCGTACCAGGTAACGATCATAAATATCCCCACTGGTACCTACCGGAATTTCAAAGTCGAAATCCTGGTAAGAAGCATAAGGCTCGCTGGTACGTACGTCGTAGTCAACACCCGTAGCGCGCAACAACGGCCCAGTCCAGCCGAAACTCAAGGCATTTTCCTGCGTAACTTCGGCAACGCCAGCGGTACGGTCAATGAAAATACGGTTACGGTTCAACAAGCTTTCAAACTCTTTCAGCGCCTTAGGAAAATCCTTTAGGAATTTATTGATTTTGGCAAAGGCAATATCATTAAAATCGCGTTCCAATCCGCCAATACGACCAATGTTCGTAGTTAAGCGTGCCCCACAAATCTCTTCGTAGATTTCATAGATATGCTCCCTGAACTGAAAAAGGTAAAGGAAGGTAGTAGTTGCACCGGTATCTTGCGCAATAATGGTATTGCAAATGATATGGTCGGCAATCCTCGAAAGCTCCATGATGATGACACGCAGGTAATCAACACGTTTCGGGATCTGGATATTGAGCAGTTTCTCTACCGTCATGTGCCAACCCATGTTGTTAATGGGCGACGAACAGTAGTTCAAACGATCGGTTAAAGGTGTAATCTGATAGAAAGGCCTATGTTCGGCAATCTTCTCAAATGCGCGATGGATATAGCCAATGGTAGAAACACCGCTCACGATGCGCTCGCCGTCCAACTGCAAAACATTTTGGAAAACGCCGTGCGTAGCCGGGTGGGTTGGTCCTAGGTTAAGGGTTACCAATTCACTTTGCGGATCGTTGTCTGTATATACTGGTTGATTGTGTTTCATGGATTTATCTACCAAAATATTCGTCTTTTTTATCAACTCTGTTTGGATCTTCCAATGGATATTGCTTCAGCATAGGATGTACGCCCAAATCGTCCATATTCAAAATCCTTCTCAGGTCTGGATGGCCCTCGAACTTTACGCCAAAGAAATCATAGGTCTCACGTTCCATCCAATTGGCGGCATTCCAAAGCGTACTGGCCGTTGGAATAGTCGGGTCGTTTTCGTGAAGAAAAATCTTTAGCCTTACCCTGATGCCCTTTACCATGCTGTGCAAGTGATAAACTACAGCCAGCTGGTTTTTTTCAGGATAGTGAACTGCGGTAATATCGGTCAGGAAGTTGAAATCAATCTTGCCGTTTTCTTTCAGGAACGAAAGCACAGCAATCACTTTGTCTTTGGTGGTCGAAAAAGTTAACAGTCCATAGGGCTCTGTTACATCGAAAAGCTGCTCGCCAAATCTTTCGCCAAGCAATTCGATAATTTCTGTATTGGTTGCTTTGGCCATTATTCTATTCCGTAAGAAGCTAACATTTTTTTGTATTGTTCAGAATGCCTTCTTCTGCCCGATTCGTTCTTCACCAGCTCCTGAATTTTGTTGAAGCCATCCAAAATAGCCTCCGGACGAGGTGGACAGCCTGGCACATATACATCAACCGGAATAATCTCATCAATGCCCTGTAGCACTGAATAAGTATCGAAAATACCGCCACTTGAAGCGCAGGCACCCACGGCCATTACCCAACGGGGTTCAGCCATTTGCAGGTAAACCTGCTTCAATACCGGCCCCATTTTTTTGGCTATGGTACCCATTACCATCAATAAGTCGGCCTGACGAGGCGAAAAGCTTAAACGCTCAGCACCAAAACGCCCAAAGTCGTAATGAGAACCCATGGTTGCCATAAACTCGATGCCGCAGCACGAAGTGGCAAATGGCAACGGCCATAAGGAATGCGAACGAGCCAAACCAATGACCTTATCTAAAGAAGTGGCAAAAAAACCAGATCCTTCGATACCTGGAGGCGCATCTACTATGTTGATTTCACTCATGTTTTTAAACAAAAAATGCTCATTCAAATAGAGAATGAGCAACAAATTTACAATATTTTAAAAGCAATTAACCTAAGCTATTAGCATTTAGAACCGTTCTAAATAAACAGTTTTCGGATTGCTGTTTTAGTTTCAGGATTATCCTCGAGCACCCGAAAAATGCCAACTGTTAATCGGTACCGAAAACTGACTACGCCCAGTCTAAGGCTTTTTTCTTAATGATGTAGATAAAACCTAGCAACAAGGTTCCCATAAAGATAAACATCTCGATCAGACCACTCCAGCCAAGCTCCTTGAAGTTAACTGCCCAAGGGTACATGAAGATAACCTCAACATCGAACAATACGAAAAGAATGGCTACCAAAAAATACTTGATTGAAAACGGCTGACGTGCGTTACCGATTACTTTGATACCTGCTTCAAATGTTGAAAGCTTATCTTTCGTTTTGCGCCTAGGCCCTAAATAGTGTGTGATAAACAATGTACCCACTACAAACCCCAAGGCTACGATAACCTGGAATATAATAGGCAGAAAATCCTGTGCTGTACTTTGCGTTTCCATATCGATTATTTGCAGGCAAAATTAAAATAAAAAGGCAGGATTACAAATCCTGCTCTTTTATAAATTTCTTTCTGCCCTGTAATCGCACTATCCACCAAAACCAGGACACATTACTTCCTTGGTACCATTTGGCAACTCTTGCAAAATTGGGGTCTCGCAAGTCCAAGGTTGGCTAGGGTCAGCCATATTTGGACAGCATTCTCGCCCTCCCGAACATTGCTCGTCACTGGTACAGCCGTCGAAAATTGGCGTTATTGCCCCACCCATTACATTTTTCATCTCAACTCTAGTGAGTAAATTGGTCTTTTTCATACTTTTTAGGTTTGATTGTAAAAAATAGAACACTTAACTTTAGTCTAAAACAACTAATTTGTTAGTCTAAATATACGTAGTGCTTTACTTACACTTTTGCATATTAGCATGCATAGCGTGCATAAAATTATCCTTATGGCGACCAAGCTCAGCAAAAAAGAAATGAAAATCATTTACGCCTATGAAGAAATACGCAAGTATAGAAACGAGGGGTGTTATAGCCAAGAGTATGTAGCCAAGCAATTAGGCTTGGCCCAAAGTACTTACCAACGTATTGAGAGCGGAGAAATCAACATTACCTTAGCACGCTTGGCACAAATAGCAAAAATACTACAACAGCCTATAGAAGTCTTTTTTCGGCAAAGAGAAACAGCCAAAACCCAATGCCTCTGCAAACGATGACCATTTGGTTCAGATCAGCAGGAAAGAGCTAGAGCTGCTCCACAAGATGATTACACATCAGGAAAAGCGGGTGGAAGAATTGGAAGCCAAACTTCAACGCAGGGACCTAAAAATAGAGGCCCTAAAAAAGCAAATAACCCAATAACAAAAAAAGGCAGGAAAATGCTCGTCTGCACCAGCCGCTTGAAATAGCTCTTCGTCACCTCGTTAAGCAGCAGCGCCAGCAGCAACGGTACGGCAAGGCCAAACACAATCTTCAACAAGGCGATAACA
>JBCNPG010000241.1:0-5417 GCA_039593445.1 Pedobacter sp. | reverse complement strand
AAGCCACATCTATCAAATGGAAGCGATACGATAAAAGTAAGATTTGACAGCAGGCATAAAATCGGTGCACAAAAGAAATTCATATCCGTATTTTCCAACACAAAAGAATATCTTACGTTACTTAGCCTGGAAGGGGATGTAACCATAAACCACAAAACAATTTAAATATGGGCTTAGAAGAACTATTTTTACTTGGGATTGTGTTAGTGTTGCCAACTCTATCGCTGATTGATCTGTCAAAAGACAAATCCATGAAAAACCATCAGATCATCTTGACTCTTTTGATCATTCTCGTTCCGTTTTTTGGTCCTGTTGCCTACCTCATCTACAGCAGGTGTGTGTTCTTTTTCGGAACCAAGGCACAATAAACAGTTTTTGCGAAGGTAAGCTGGATTAAACAAAAAGGGCGCTGACCTAAAGCAACGCTCCTTATTGATTTTATTTGATGAACCTTATTCTTTGTTGGTGCAGAATACAGTTTTGCGTTTGCAGGCAACAGATATGCCCTACTTACTGTTTTACAATTTTGAATTCCGTCCTTCTGTTCAGCTGGTGTTCTGCCTCGGTGCAATTAGCTCCTTTTTTACAATCATTAAGTAATTGGCTTGCGCCATAACCCTTTGCAAAAATCCTGTTTAAAGTAATACCTCGATCAATAATATACTTCACCGCAGCATCTGCCCGCCGTTGCGACAGTGCCAAATTGTACTGGTCGTTGCCTCTACTGTCGGTATGGCTACCTAGTTCGATCCAAATTGTAGGGTTTTCCTTCATGATCTTTACCAGTTTGTCTAATTCTATGGCGGCTTCTACCCGGATATTCGACTTGTCAAAATCGTAATAGATATTTTCGAGTTTAATGGCCTTATTGATTGTTACCTGTCCTAGCCATAAATCTTTTTGCACTATTGATTCCATTATTCCCTGTGTCGATATCTGGGCATTATCGTTCATGTAATCTGTTTTCTCGCCAGAAAGACTGTAAGAATTGCCTTTTTGCAAATCAAATCCAAAGTTGCCCGTGCTATCCGTTTGCACCTTCACAGGCGAAGTTTTTGCACTCGACAAGGTAACAATGGCATTAGCCAATGGCCTACCCGAAACCTTATCCAATGCCCTACCTACTAGCCTCAGTCCCGATTGCTGCTCTTGCTCGATAAAACCGTAGATATCATCACTGCCTGCGCCACCTAAACGATTTGAACTCAGATAACCTTGCAATTTGCTTGTTTTAACATAAGCGAAATCGTCTTGTGGCGAATTTAGTGGATAACCCAAATTCCCAATCTCTATCGACTTTCCATTAACCATGCGAGCCACAAAAATGTCAAGGCCTCCCATACCTACAAAGCCATCGCTACTGAAGTACAAATAACCTTGCTCATCAAAGAAAGGCGTACGTTCGTTCCCAGCAGTATTAACCTCTTTCAAGTTAACTGGACTACCCCAGCTCCCTGCTTCATTTCTCCAACATACATAAATATCGGTGCCACCGAGCCCTTCGGGTCTATCGGCAACAAAATACAGGCGTTTGCCATCAGACGTCACAAAAGGATCGCCCATCGAGTAGGCGTTGATGTTATTGTATGGAAAGGCTTCTGGGTCCGACCACTTGCCTTTGGCATCTTTCCTGCTCCAATATATTCCGATATTGGCCGTTGCAAGGCCTCCTTTTTCAAAAACAGGTTTTGGCGATATCCGTGTTAAAGTAAAGTACATTTCGTTGCCATCGCCGGTAAAAGTAGCAGGCCCTATATGGTAACTGCTTGCATTTAACGGAAAAAAGGATATGCTGTCTTTGGCATTGCTTACATAAAGTTTTAAGTAGGCATTGCCGGTCCAACCGTAAACTGCCCTATCGGGTAGATCATAACCGTCAAATTTCAGGAATGGTCGTTCCTGAACTACGTCTTTCCCTATTGCATGGCTTCTATCCGAGGCAAAAGTTATTCCATCCTGATACAGGCCAACACCCCAATCTGATGTTGGAGAGTTGAGCTTATGCTTACTTTCGACATTGATTTTTTTGGGGTTCGACATCCAGTGCATCGCCGAATCACAGCTCATCAGCCATGTTTCCAGCTGGCCAACCTTTAGGCTTTTTTCCAAGCTGGCATATTTCCGGTAAGTTGTTTTGGCTTCTGCATATTTGGAATTTTGCTGCAATGCCTTTGCATAGGCAAGTACATTTTCTGGCTTGCTATCCTCCTTATTCGCTGCAATTGCGCACCAGCTTTCGGCTTGTACAAAATTACGCAAACGCGTATAACAATCGGCCAACCGTTCGGCAACCCCCCTTGAAGGCTTTTTCTGATAAGCCTGTTCGTAGAGGCCTATCGCTTTTTCGTAATTGAATAGTTTATACTGTTCGTCAGCTTCTTTCAGTACATATTGTGCCTGGCAAGTTGCAGACGCCAGCAAAGCAACCGCCAACACCAGTCGTATTTTGTTGTATTTCATGCTCATTGGATTAGTCAAGACACCACAGCTAGTTTAGAAATATCGCGGACTCAGCATCCTGATATGCTTTCTTTGAAAAAAATAGCCGACAGACAATTCGTGGGTGCCGCCACTATAGCCCTGGAGTGGGCCAATCGAAAAATCGTAGGCATAGCCCAGCCTAAAGCTTCCATTAGGAAAAAACTGAATAGCTCCTACGGCAGTATTTAGCTGCGAGAGGTTCTTTTGCAGATAATCTTTGCTGTACAGTTTCACTCCTGTGCGATAGCTGCCTCCGATCCAGAATTTTTCTGAAATAATCAGGAAGGCATTGATATCCAAACTTGTGGGACCGCCCCTGTCATCCTTCAGCAGGAAAGAAGGTTTGAGTTGAAAGTGGTACGACAAGGGCACCAACATACCTGCCGTAATATAGTAATGGGTCTTGGGCTTAGGGATAAAGGCATACCTGTTTACATCGATATACTGCGAAACAAGATTATCGGCACTAAAACCTGCATAAAACCTCTCATTGGCAAAGAAAACACCTGCGCGCGCATCGGGGACTATGGTCGTTTGCATTCCTACAGGCTGGTCTATTTCCGGATTATTAGGAGTAAGTCGAGCACCATCAACACCAAGTTGCACTGCTCCAATTCCAATGCCCAAAGCCAGGCGAGAAGTGCCTTCCTCGTTAAATTTGATGCGATAAGCATAATTGCCATAAATAGCATCGTTGCGTTGCGACCCCAAACGGTCGCTTGTTGCCTGCAAGGCAAGCCCAACGTTGCCATCATTCGCAATCGCATCAATGGCCATACACATCGTTCTTGGCGCACCGGTAATCCCCGCCCACTGTGTACGGTAAAACGCATGCAAGTTCAATTGTTCCCGGTACCCGGCATAAGCTGGATTGATGTAGATGCCATTGAACATATACTGGCTGAACTGTGCATCTTGCTGCCCATAGCATACTTGGCACAGGACCTGTAGCCACATGATCCATAAAAGTCTTTTCATTTTTATTCTGTTCGTTTGCTGGTCTATTATTTTTTAAAAGCCCTTACCATCATGACATCCCCTTTGAACACCTGCCAATCAGACGACTTGGTTTCTTTTACGCGCAGTAGGTAATAGTAAGTTCCTTCGTTAAGTCCTTCTCCACTCCAATTGTTGCGATAGTTCGAAGCGCGGTATACTTCGTTGCCCCACCTGTTTACAATTACAAGCTCATTCTCGGCAAAAAGTTCCAAGCCTTTGATTTCGAATGTGTCGTTGTTGCCATCGCCATTTGGCGTAAAAATATTGGGGATAAAGAGATCTGAACCTGAAACAGAAAGCTTGGTAAAATAACTTCCATTATCCGTACCACTGGCACTCGGAACGATACTATTTCTGGTATGCACCCCGGTGACTGGGTTTGTTCCTTTCAGGTAATCCCACCTATTGGCTCCAGCATACCTGGCTATGGCAGCATTGGCATCGAGAAACAGTTGGCCGTTGGTACTGGGATTATGGTGCAACGTCATATCGATGCCAGCTTGAGGCGTACCATAAACATGCCATATACGGTCCATGCCCAGTTGCGGTTTTGGCACCACAGGACCTGCCGACCGGTAGTTCTGTACGCCCACATATAACCGTGCATCTGAAGAGCTTGCCAAGGTTGCCGGCGTATAATCTCCTTCGGCAATACCCAAGGGAAAAACAAAGCTATTAGCACCCGAATAGTTCTTAATGATATGTCCCGCAACGTTATTGCCCGTTACTACCATTCGGTCTTTCGAATAGTTCATTATTTTTCCATCGGTACCGAATTCCAGGTTATGTCCATTGAGCAGGATATCGGCACGATCTACAGAGAGATCCAAAATGCCATTGGTACGAAGAGCTGCCGACAGCGCACCAACAGGATTGGCGGTACCAAAGCCCGGATCGGAAACATCATCAAGCACCATGTTTTCGGGATTTCGATGCTCCATCAACAAGGCTATAAAATTGCCATTATTACCGTCTATTATTGTTGCCTGAGCACCCGAACCATTGTAATATGGACTGCTTGCAGGGTTGTAAATTATAATCTTGCCCTTGCCACTGATATTCGCAGTTGGTGCTATCCAGATATAACGGCTCCAAATTTCCAAGGTACCGTCAATTGTCCAGTCGCTGCCTGGGCCAAAGCAGGTAGTTTCGGCAAAACATTGCTTCACAGTTCCTTTGGCCACGTTAACCGTACTGCTCTGCCCAGGAACTATCGCTCCTTCAACGCTCTTGCTACCGACACCTGTCTGTGCATTCGAAACGAAGCAGGCGATCAGCAATAAAGTGGCAAAAAATGACCTCAATAATGATTTTTTCATTCTTTTAATCGATTTAAGGGCCAAAACTTAAAGATAAATGGGCTGTATTATTTGAAAGGTTAGTTTCATTAACAGCAGGATCGACAGTGAAATATATATCAACGGGATCGCCAAAGTTGCCTAGGTTCCAATTAATGTTCAGGCCTATTGTTGCCGAGCCGCCAACCGGGATTATCACCCCTGGCTTTGAAGTAAAAACGAAGACTCCATTCATAATATCTGGGGCTATTGTCCAATTTGTATTCTCGACTGCTAAATTACCCATGGGCACAATATTAACTGCTGTAGCATTAGGGTCAAAAGCCAGGTCTAGAAGCTGAGGCGGAGCAATTGCAAGCTTAAAGCTTATCGTACCCGAGGTAGGCGCCTGCCCTAAATTCCTAATTCTGACTCCCATGCCTGTAGGACCATAGGGCGGAAAAGCGGAATGTCCAAAAATGAATGCGGGCGCTAAGTCAGGAGCCAAGGCTTTTCTCTTCCAAAAGAAAGGTGTACCTGGCACTTGGGCCGTGGCTACAAGGCACAGCAACAGCAAAAGCCCTATCAAGCTAAATTTTTTAAACATGGTCATTGCGTAAAAAAATTTTAAAACTAATAACCTGGTATCCAAGACATATA
>JBCNPG010000240.1:0-5450 GCA_039593445.1 Pedobacter sp. | reverse complement strand
TTCGGCGTAATATTTATGGAACAAAGGCAGCGTTTCTATGCCTTTGTAATAGTTGAAGATATCGTATTTTTCGTTTGGCGAATGCAGGGCATCGCTGTCTAGGCCAAAGCCGAACAACACCGATTTGATGCCCAAAACATCTTCAAACAAGGCTACGATTGGAATACTGCCGCCACCACGGGTTGGGATCGGCTTTTTGCCAAAGCTGTCTTCGATGGCTTTCTCGGCCGCACGATAGGCAACGCTATCAGTTGGGGTAACCACCGGCTCGCCGCCATGATGCGCGGTAACCTTAACTTTTACGTAGTCTGGCGCGATGCTTTCGAAATGCTTGGTAAAGATTTCGCTGATTTCGTCGGAGTTTTGGTTAGGCACCAAACGCATCGAAATTTTAGCATTGGCTTTGCTTGGCAATACGGTTTTGGCGCCTTCGCCAATATAGCCGCTCCAAATGCCGTTTACTTCCAAGGTTGGCCTGGTTCCGGTACGCTCTAGTGCCGAGTAGCCTTTTTCGCCCCAATCGGCCTTAATATCCAAATCCTTTTTATATTCGTCTAAATCGAACGGTGCCGAATTGAGGGCTTTCTTTTCCTCGTCAGTCAGTTCAACTACCTTATCATAAAATGCAGGAATGGTGATGTGGTTGTTCTCGTCGTGCAGCGAAGCAATCATCTTGCACAAAATGGTAGCCGGATTGGCCACTGCGCCACCATAAACACCAGAGTGCAAGTCGCGATTCGGACCAATGACCTCTACTTCCATGTAAGCCAAGCCACGCAGGCCGGTTTCGATCGATGGATTTTCCATGCTGATCATCGAAGTATCAGAAATCAGTACCACATCGGCTTTTAAACGCTCGGCATTTGCTTTTACAAAAATGCCCAAATTGGCCGACCCTACTTCTTCTTCGCCTTCAATCATGAATTTAACGTTGCAGGCCAAAGTATTGGTTTGCATCATCAGCTCAAATGCCTTAACGTGCATGTAGAATTGTCCCTTATCGTCGCAAGCGCCCCGGGCATAGATTTTGCCATCACGCACCGTCGGTTCAAAAGGCGGCGTATGCCACAGTTCGAGCGGATCAGGTGGCTGTACATCGTAATGGCCATAAATCAGCACCGTTGGCAAGCTGGGATCAATGATCTTTTCGCCATACACGATCGGATAACCGGCTGTTTCGCAGATCTCTACCTCATCTGCACCTGCATCCTTCAATTTTTGGGCTACAAAATCGGCGGTTTTTAACACATCGCCTTTATATTTTGGATCAGCACTTACCGATGGAAAACGCAATAATTCGAAAAGCTCGTCTAAGAAACGCTGCTTATTCGCCTCAACATAATTCTTGATTTCTTGCATATCATTTATATTTTTAAACAAATATATGCTTTTTGCCAAAGCCTGCTAAAAAACAATTGCCATCTGGCTTAATTGTCAACTTTAACTAAAAGTAAATCAAGCTTATAAATAGCAACCGTAATAATTATATATTTGTGGCCGAATAGCTTTATTTTTGCGCTATAATAATATTAAAGGGATGAGATTTCGGGCATTAGCGCTATGCTTTGCAATTTTATTAGGTTTTTGTTTCCATTCAACCGCCCAGATTACCGGGGCGAGCTGTCCGGAATCTGCCAAGTATTACGCTAAAGACAGTGTAAATGTAGTGACCTTTGGCGCAAGTACCGTAGCTGGCGTTAATGGCTTGGATTTCCAGTCTTATCTCACCACCAACTTTTTGAACTGCTACACCGGCAAAACCATCAACGTCCAAAAATATGGCGTAGCTGGCGAAACCACTGGCAAGGGACTGTTAAGAATAGACAATGCCATTTTTGGCAAAACCGGCTTCATCGTTATTTTAATGGGGGCCAACGATGCCTTGGATATCGAAGCAGGCAAACAAAAAATAGCCGAAACAGAAGCTAACATGCGTACTTTCATCGTCAAGTCGCTTAACCAAAACCTGGTTCCTATTGTTTGTACGCTGCAAAACTTCGACGACCGCCAGGATGCCCGTTTAAGAAGGGCAAACGTACAAGTAAGGCTCATCAACGAAATCTACAAGAAACTTGTTAAGGAATACAACATCTATCTGGCCGACATCAATGCGGTAATACGCCGCGATTTTACCCTGTACCAAGATGCCATCCACCCTAATGCCAGAGGCAACAGGCTCATCAGCTTCGTGCTTTTTGATACGATCAACAAAATTATTGCCGAACGTTTCTTGCAGTTCGTGGTTACGCAAAACTACCCCAACCCCGGCAGGGACCTGACTTCGGTCGATATCGTAATGCCTGCTTCAGACAAAATAGAATTCAAGATCTACAACCTGCAGGGCAAAGTGGTACAAACCGTACTGAGCGAATACCTCAATACCGGCAAACATACGGTGCAGCTCGACCTGCACTACCTTTCTCCCGGTATTTATATCTACAAGATCGTATCATCGTCGGGGCAGTATTCGGCTACCAAAAAGATGATCGTGGTGCGCTAGGCATCTTATTCTTCATTTTCATTGCTATATTAGCCCAGTAAACATATTTAGGCTTTAGCCATGCTCAATTTCGCAAACGAAACGATCGATTTAGATCAACTGCCCAAATACGAAGAAACCAAGTTGAATGCCCCGCATGCAAACTATTGGAAGGTTATCCTCATCAACCTGTTGCTTTGCTTCTTGCTGGTCAGTGGTGCGCTAACGGCCCTTTTATTTATTGACGAAGAGCTGCGCCATTACCTGTTGCCCTTTGGCATTGCCTATCTTTTATTCTGGATTTTAATGTTTGTGCTTTACCGGGCCAGCTTTAAAAAGAGAGGCTTTGCACTGCGCGAAAAAGACATCCTGTATAAAAGCGGAATCATTGCCGAAACTACCACGATCATTCCCTTAAACAGGATACAGCATGTGGCTTTGGAAGAAGGTCTTTTTTCGAGGATGTATGGATTGGCTACTTTGCAGCTTTTTACCGCGGGCGGACAAAGCGGGCACATGCACATTGCGGGAATAGCCGTAGAAAAAGCCAGGATCATTAAAGAAGCGCTGGTTAAACGCCTCGATTTAATGGAAAATAACAGCCCTGAAGTGCAATGAACCAAGATTTTAGTCAGCCACAACGACAATCGGTAACGGGCATCATCATCATGACCGGTAATATGCTGCAAGAGCTCATCAGGGCTTTCATCATACCGATTTTGCTGATGATCTATAAAACCGACTACAAGCAAATGATGGTTTTTGTAATCATAGTTGGCTCCATATTGTTGGTTTCGCTCTTGCTCGGTTATTTAAGCTATCGAAGATTTACCTTCTTTTTGGATGAAGCCAAACAGGAGTTCGTCATCAACAAGGGTATTTTTAAACGGACGCAACTCACTATACAGCTCGACAAAATACAACAGGTTAACATTAATCAGTCCTTATTGCAAAAAGTAATCGGTATTTATAGTTTGCATATCGATACGGCGGGCACCGACAGCAAAGAGGTTGGCATTAAGGCCATAGACGAACAAAGCGCCTACCATTTAAAGGAAAAGCTGCTGAACCACAAACCGAACGCCGATGCCCACCATGCAGAAAATCCTGAAGCCCCCGTCCCAGTGTTGCCCCTGCTTAAAATAAGCGCCAGTACCCTTTTCAAGGTGGGTTTAACTTCTAATTATGGCCGTAGCCTGGCCTTGCTGATTGGTTTTGCTTTTGCGGCTTTCCATAACATCAAAGAATTGCTCAAGGCTTTCGATACCGACAATGGACAGGTAGAAAGCGCGCTGGAAAAAGGAATTACAGCTTTTTCGGTAAGCTTACTGATTGTTTTGGTGCTCTTTATCCTGTTGGCCACCAACATTATCCGTACGTTTATAAAGTATTTCGATTTTCAGATTAGCAAGCAAAATGGTTCTTTGCTTATTGCTTCCGGGCTTTTTTCGCGCAACCATACCCTACTGAGTCCCAAAAAGGTGCAGATTACCGCCTATAGCCAGAATTATTTCCAGAAAAAGTTCAATTTCATCAATTTGTCGCTTAGGCAGGCACATGCCGGCAAGGAACAAAGCGAAAAGGAGCTACACAAATCCAATTTGGAAGTGCCAGGTTGCAATGTTGCCGAAAAAGATGCCCTGCTCCAACTTATTTTGGGACAAATTCCACCTCAGGGACAGGTATTTATACCAAATTTCAGGTTTCTAAATCTGCCGATTTTCTTTAACCTGGTTATACCTGTTGGTATTTACCTGCTATTGGCGACAAATATGCCCCAGTTATGGCCTTTTTATCCATTGGCCATTGCCTATTTTCTGCTGGGAATTTTAATGATTTATATCAGCTACACCAAGCACCGTTTAAGCGTTAGCGAAAATTTCATCATCAAACAAAAGGGAATTTGGGACATTTCGAATGAAATCGTGTTTTCGCACAAGATACAGTCCATGACCACATTCCAATTTCCGTGGCACAAGAGCGTAGATGTAGGGCATTTGCACCTGCATACCGCAGCTGGAATTATCCGTTTTAAATACGGTAACTACACCGAAATTAAACAGCTGGTCAACTATTGGCTCTACCAGTTGGAAAGCGGCAGCGAAGAATGGATGTAAAGCGCAGCTAGCTTTTCATAAGTGTATCGGAGGATAATATTCTATTGCTAGCCAATCCTATTTTTTTGTTTTTGGGCCTAATATTTGCTATAATTGGCTACACACAAAAACAAACCAAATGAAACCAAAACTTATCATCATGGCCTTGCTATGTGCCCTCGCTTGCGGTACACAGGCCCAAACCGACAGAGGGCAAGGCTTAGCCGGAGGCAGCCTGAGCTTCGGAACCTCAAAAACAAAAGGCGAAAACAGCGCATTGAACAATTTTACCGTTACCCCCAGAATTGGCTATTTCCTTAATAAGAACTTTGCTCTAGGCGTCGAATTTCCATTAAGCCTCTCCAAGCTTCATGGCGTAGATTACACCCGATGGAACGAAGAAGGAGGCTATTACGAAAATGCATCTGGACCCAGGGAATTTAGTTTTGGCATCGCTGCCTTTGGACGAAAGTACTTCGACATCAAAGAACACTGGAAGATTTTTGCACAGGCCAACCTTACCTTTCAAGTGATCAGCACCAAACTGATTGACGACGATGGCTACCTGATCAGGAACAGTGGCCGTTTGA
This sequence comes from Pedobacter sp., assembly GCA_039593445.1. Taxonomy (GTDB): domain Bacteria; phylum Bacteroidota; class Bacteroidia; order Sphingobacteriales; family Sphingobacteriaceae; genus Pedobacter. The sequence goes on along the minus strand of JBCNPG010000240.1, from coordinate 285 downwards.
AGGGAATTGGCGCCAGTCTAAGCCCCGGTGTAGCCTATTTTTTCAACAACAAACTGGGCATCGAGTTTTCTTTTCCGGTAGTCACGTTTTTCCACCAGAATTATTATGATGCCAATTCGAGCTACAATTACCCCAAAACCAACAACCTCCGCCTAGCTTTAGAAAATTTTACGCCAACATTTGGCATACATGCCCATTTTTAGTCGATATACTTGCGAAATTTAGCGCGGTACACTTGTGAAGCTTTAAAAACTTCGCAAGTGTTATCAAAAGCAAGTCTTTACA
>JBCNPG010000024.1:0-12256 GCA_039593445.1 Pedobacter sp. | reverse complement strand
GCTGCATGCAGCCGGCGTCTCCGCCGCCACCATGACCCCGGCCGTGCCCACGGGCCCCATAATTTGATAAAAAGATCGGCAATAAGTTCTTCGGCTTGGCTATAGTCTTTTAAATGGATGGCAATGAATTTGCAAAGCGGCGGATAATACCTGTTGAACAAGGCCTCCAGCGCCAAGCTGTCGTTTAGCTTAATTAAACCTATCAGATCTTCATCATTTAGCTCCCTGTAATTAAGTTCCATTTCGGGGGCTAAGCTATAAAGCTATTGTTATCGGGTTGTTAATTAATATTTAACTTAAAAACAACAATAGCAAAGCATCTTAGCCTAAAGCTACATTCCAAGTCCGCCAATGTTAACTTTAACAAAAGCCCTATTGGTTATTGTATTTATTGATTACATTTATCCTGATGCGCAAGCCAGACCATTATCTTTTTGCTACCCAAACCAACTGGGACATCATCATTATCGGTGGTGGAGCAACCGGATTGGGCATTGCCGTTGATGCAGCCAATAGAGGCCTCCGCACCTTATTGGTCGAACAGGCCGATTTTGCCAAAGGCACATCCAGCAGAAGCACCAAATTGGTGCATGGCGGCGTAAGGTATTTGGCGCAGGGCGATATCGGACTGGTGAAACATGCCCTGAGAGAACGCGGTTTATTGGCCAAAAATGCAGCACACCTGGTCCACAAGGAAGAATTTATCATTCCCTGCTATTCTTGGTGGTCAATACTTAAATATGGTATCGGCCTTACCTTGTACGATTGGCTGGCTGGAAAGCTGAGCTTTGGCAAATCGCGCTACAGGCCAAAAAAGGAAGTATTGGCATTGATGCCCGGTATTCAAAGCCGCGGATTAAAAGGTGGCATCAGTTATTTCGATGGCAAGTTCGATGATGCACGTTTAGCCATCAACCTCATGCAGACCGCACAGGAACAGGGTGCTTTGCTGATCAATTACATGCAGGTAACCCAGCTGATCAAAAATGGCGATACCGTATGTGGCATTCGGACTAAAGACCTCTTGTCGGATGGCCATTACAGCTTTGAAGCGAAATGTATCATCAATGCAACCGGCATCTTTGTTGATGATATTCTAAAGCTCAACAATCCCAACACTCCTCAAATGGTACGTCCGAGCCAAGGCGTGCATATTGTGCTTAAAAAAGAATTTCTCAATAGCAGCTATGCGCTGATGATTCCAAAAACCAGCGACAAAAGGGTTCTTTTTGCCGTTCCTTGGCACGAACATTTGCTAGTTGGCACCACAGATACGCCTATTGAAGAGCACAGCCTCGAGCCCAGGGCCCTGCAAGAAGAAATTGATTTTATCTTGAATAATGCCAGCGCCTATTTTGCAAACAAGCCTACTACCCACGATATTTTAAGTGTATTTTCTGGTCTCAGGCCACTAGCCGCACCCACTAAGGCAGGAAAAAACGGCACCAAAGAAATTAGTCGCGACCATAAACTAGTCGTGTCGGCCAAAGGCCTGCTGACCATTACAGGTGGCAAATGGACTACCTATCGGAAAATGGCCGAAGATACCGTTAACCTCGCCATTCGTGAGATGGGCCTTGCTCCTCGCCCCTGCGCTACCCAACATTTGCCCATACATGGCAATTGCTTAGTCGCTGCGCAAGAATACCTCAATATTTATGGAACAGACCGTAAACATATCATGGATCTATGTGCTAAAGAGCCCGAACTTTCGGCACTGTTGCATCCGGATTTTCCTTTCATAGCGGCAGAAGTAGTTTGGGCGGTGCATAGCGAAATGGCACTAACCGTAGAAGATGTACTAAGCAGAAGGCTGAGAGTACTTTTTATCGATGCCAAGGCTGCTATAGAAATGAGCGCGAAAACAGCAGCACTTATGGCAAAAGCATTGGACCTTGATCAAAAATGGGAAGCAGACCAAATCGAAAAATTTAATAAATTAGCTAATGGCTATGTTTATCAAGGCCAATAAGCACTTGATAGACCAAAACCTTAACCAAATATATACTTATGGGCAACTATGTTTTAGCGCTCGACCAAGGAACTACCAGTTCCAGAGCCATTGTGTTTAACCGCAGTGGCGAAATCGTATCTATTGCGCAGAAAGAGTTCAAACAAATTTATCCCGAAGCGGGCTGGGTTGAACACGATCCGCTCGAAATATGGTCTACCCAATTGGCCGTTGCCGCCGAAGCCATTGTAAAGGCGGGATTAACAGCGAAAGACATCAATGCCATTGGCATTACCAATCAGAGGGAAACTACCGTAGTTTGGGACAGGGCAACCGGCCAGCCCATATACAATGCCATTGTTTGGCAAGACAGGCGTACCTCCGCTTATTGCGACGAAATCAAGAATAAAGGCTTGGCTAAGCCGCTACAAGACAAAACTGGTTTAATCATCGATTCTTATTTTTCGGCTACCAAAGCCAGGTGGATCCTCCAAAACGTACCGGGTGCGCAAGGAAAAGCGGCAAAGGGTGAACTCGCCTTTGGCACCATAGATACCTGGTTGATATGGAAACTTCCCAACGGCCAAACCCACGTATCTGATGTGAGCAATGCCACGCGTACCCTGCTCTACAACATCCATACCTTATCGTGGGACCAAGAACTGCTCGAGCTTTTCGGTATTCCAAGTTCCATGTTGCCTGAAGTAAAATCATCAAGCGAAATATATGGCGAAACCGCTGGACAAATATTGGCCGCGAAAATACCCATTGCAGGTATTGCAGGCGACCAGCAGGCGGCCTTGTTCGGACAGATGTGCATCGAACCGGGCATGGTCAAAAATACGTATGGCACAGGCTGTTTCATGTTGATGAACATCGGGAAGAAGCCCAAAATCTCGACCAACAACCTGTTAACCACCATTGCCTGGAAGTTGAATGGAGAGGTTTACTACGCCCTGGAAGGCAGTATTTTTATTGCCGGTGCCATTGTACAATGGCTGAGGGATGAGCTTGGTTTTATTTCCAAATCGGCCGATGTAGAAAAACTGGCCGCCAAGGTAAAAGATACACAAGGCGTATACATCGTGCCTGCCTTTGCAGGTTTGGGTGCGCCACATTGGGACCAGCATGCCAGAGGTACTATAACCGGCTTAACCAGAGGCACCAACAAATCGCATTTGGCCAGGGCTGCCCTTGAAAGCATTGCCTACCAAACCATGGATGTACTCAAAGCCATGGAAAGCGATGCTGGCGTGGGCATCGCCGAATTGAGGGTTGATGGCGGTGCAACGGCCAATAACCTTTTAATGCAGTTTCAGGCAGATGTGCTGGATTGCAAGGTCATCAGGCCAAAAATTACCGAAGTAACAGCCATCGGCGCCGCCTACTTAGCTGGCTTGGCCACCGGTTTTTGGGAAAGTGTAACACAAATCAAATCGCAATGGCAAATAGACCAGACCTTTACCGCCACCGAAGGGCTTGACAACACAACAAAAATCAAAGGCTGGAACCGTGCCATTAAGGCGGCCAAAATTAACGCTATCGAAAACGACTAAAACCTAAATAAATGTCACCATATATTGCAGAATTTATAGGAACCGCCATCTTAATTCTTTTGGGAAACGGCGTAGTGGCCAACGTAGTACTTAAAGGTACCAAAGGCAACAACAGTGGCTGGATTGTGATTACCACTGCTTGGGCCTTGGCCGTTTTTGTGGCTGTGGTTGTTGCGGCGCCCTACAGTGGTGCGCATCTCAATCCCGCTGTAACCCTAAGCGCTGCCATTGCCCACAAGTTCGCTTGGAATTTGGTTCCTTATTATATATTGTCGCAAATTGCAGGAGCTATGTTGGGTTCGTTTTTGGTATGGCTAATGTACAAAGACCATTTTGACGCCACCGACGAACAAGCCCTCAAGGCTGCACCTTTTGCCACCGCACCAGCGATCAGAAATAAGCTGTCGAACCTTTTTTCCGAAATTATCGGAACCTTTATCTTGATCTTTGTAATTTTCTATTTTACGGATCCAAGTTTTGGCAAGCCTCAACTGACTACCATTGGCATGGGGTCTATGGGCGCTATTCCGGTTGCCTTTTTGGTTTGGGTAATCGGTTTATCGTTAGGTGGTACAACAGGTTACGCCATTAACCCCGCCCGCGATTTAGGTCCGCGCTTAGTTCACAGCCTCATTCCCATGAAAGGCAAAGGCAGCAGCGACTGGGCATACGCCTGGGTGCCCATTATCGGTCCAATAATCGGCTCTCTATTAGCCGCTTTGCTTTATTTGGCATTAAAGGCATAAAAATACGGCACATTGCTTATTTTTGAAGCCAATGAGCGAAGCCAATTCATTTTTGGAACAACGGTTAAAAGAGCGAAGCGAAAAGGGCTTATTGCGTTCCCTAAAGCACGAAAGTTCGTTGATAGACTTTTCTTCTAACGACTACCTCGGCTTTGCACGTTCGGTTGCGCTTCACCAGTACATCAGCAACGAAGCCGAACGGGTTGCACCAAACCTAAACGGTGCCGGAGGCTCTCGCCTGCTAAGCGGCAATTATGCGTATACCGAAGCCACCGAAAGCTTCATTGCCAGTTTTCATCAAGCCCAAGCAGGATTGATCTTTAATTCGGGCTACGATGCCAATGTAGGTCTTTTGTCAGCCATTCCACAACGTGGCGATACCATTATAACCGACGAACTTATCCATGCCAGCTTGATCGATGGATCGAGACTAAGCCTGGCCAATCGCTTTAAATTCAGGCACAATAGCATCAGCGACCTTGAGCAGAAGTTAAAACAGGCCAGCGGAAACATTTATGTAGTGGCAGAAAGCATCTATTCTATGGATGGCGATATGGCTCCATTAAAGGATATGGCCGAACTTTGCCAAAAATACGGCGCAAACCTTATTGTTGACGAAGCCCATGCCACAGGCCTATTCGGACCAAATGGAGAAGGATTAGTGGTACAATTAGGTTTGCAGAATAGCGTGTTTGCACGCATCGTAACATTTGGCAAGGCCATTGGCATGCATGGCGCCATCATTTTGGGCTCGGATGTATTGCGTAGCTACCTGATCAATTTCGCCCGATCTTTCATTTATACCACGGCAATGCCTTTGCACAATATAGTCGCCATCCGCTGTGCGTATGAGTGGCTAAACAAAGAAAACCATCCTCAAAAAATACATCAAAAAATAGAATTATACAACCTGTTAATCAAATCATTAAATATAAATCGTATTCAAAGTACAAGTGCTATCCAAACCCTTCTTTTCAGCAACAACAGCGAAGCCCGAAACGCAGCTTTGCAACTACAGGAAAAAGGATTTGACGTAAGGCCTATCCTTAGTCCGACTGTACCGGTAGGCCAGGAAAGGCTGAGGATTTGTTTGCACACCTATAATACTGAAACAGAAATCGCTGCTTTGGTGCAACAGCTTAAAGAACTGACACAAAATGCTGAATAAATATTTTGTAACCGGAATTGGAACCGGAATTGGAAAAACCATTACCAGTGCGGTAATTACCGAAAAATTAAAAGCCGATTATTGGAAACCTATCCAGTCTGGCGACTTGGAACAAAGCGATAGTCTAGCCATTCAAAACCTGATCAGCAATAGCCAGACCGTCATCCATCCCGAAAGCTATAGGCTTACCCAGCCGCTTTCGCCACACCTATCGGCAAAATTGGATGGTATTGCCATCGAGCTCGATAAAATCATACTTCCCGCTACCGAAAATACGCTGGTGGTTGAAGGAGCTGGCGGAATCATGGTACCTTTAAACGATAAGCATTTGATTGTAGACCTCATCAAACAGTTAGGGCTTGAAGTGATTTTGGTATCGCAAAACTACTTGGGCAGCATTAACCACACCTTGCTCAGCATCAACCTTTTAAAACAGTACCAGATCCCAGTAAAAGGCCTCCTATTTAATGGCGAAACCAACCACGAAAGCGAAACCTATATTTTAAATTACAGCCAGCTTCCCTGTTTGGGGCGCATCCCTTTGATGCAAAACCTTGACAAAGAAACTATTGTAAACGCAGGCGAAGGCTTGTCGCTATAAGCTTACCTTCCGATAACGTAGGCCGAAAAAGGAATATAGCCCTCTTTATTTTCGAATTTGGCATCTGGAACGATAAGCCGCAGGAGATGTTCGCCTTTTTGCAGCTTATAAAGCTTGATTTTGCGCAGGGGAATAACGGCGCCAGGGCACCAGTTAGAAAACTTTTGCCATTGCTCATCGGTTTTTGGTGTTTTCCCATAAATACCATTCGATTGTGTATTGTACTGCCGATAAGGCTCGCAGGTATTTTCGCCGGGAATATACTTCAGTTGCAAAACATCATCTACATAAATGTAATGTACCCTCCTATTGTATTCTTCGCCATTTTTGTTGGCACCGTGATTAGAGGAGATGATAAAAAATTCGACGTCCCGAAGGTTCTTTTCTGTTTTAAAAGTATAGGTCCTAACGGTTTTGCCCAGACTATCGGTAGCTTTATAGTTGTTTAGCGAATCACTATAGGCAATCGGAATGAGCTGATAAGCTGCCTTGTTCTTTGCCTTACCGGCTTTGATGTCAAAATAAAGATTGCCTACAAACACGTCATTCCTGCCTTCGCATCCCTTTACCTGTTTTTGTGCGGCATAAGGAACCCCAAAAATATTCATCTGTATATAGCAATCATATTGTCCCAAAAGTGACTTGTTGCCCAATATTTTGCTAACAGCGGAGGCATCCCAAGAATAAGGCCTTACGTTGGGCTGTTTGTTCATGTCCATAAAAGGCGTAATGTAGCGGCCAATTTCTATGCGTTTGGCTACAGTAGGATAGTTTTTGCCTTTTTCAATCAATAATAGAGCTACATTGGCAATGCGATCGTAATTATCACAGGCGGCCTTCAGGTCTACTTGCATCTTCACCTCTCCATTTGCCAATGAGGAAAGCTCATTGTTGCTCAGTTTTCTGGTATAAGATGTGTTGGTCCGGTATAGGCCTTCTTCTACCTTTAAGGGAACCAGTTGCGCATACCCATCATAATAAACAACATTGTCGAATATAGTTAGCCTTAAGCTATCGCGATCTTTGGCTTTTAACGAACTGGCAGCCATGAGGCTGAATGCCAGAAAGGCAAAAAAATAATTTTTCATAGCGCACGAATATAGCATAAAAAAAGCCCCGATAAAACCGGGGCTTTTTTTTCGATATCGAAATATCTTATTTTACTGCATCAATGATAGCTTTGAAAGCATCTTTGTGGTTCATGGCTAAGTCAGCTAGTACCTTACGGTTCAAACCGATGTTTTTAGCAGCCAATTTACCAATCAATTGAGAGTAAGATACACCGTGCTCGCGAGCTCCAGCGTTGATACGTTGGATCCATAGGCTACGGAATTCTCTTTTCTTAACTTTACGGTCGCGGTAAGCATATTGCAAACCTTTTTCTACCGTGTTTTTGGCAATGGTGAATACCTTGCTTCTTGATCCCCAATAGCCTTTGGCCATATTAAGGACTTTTTTTCTTCTGCGTCTAGACGCTACTGCGTTTACCGAACGTGGCATAATGTGTTGTTTTTGATAAGCGGTGTTGCGTTTAGCCTATTGGCGCAGCAATCTTACAACCGACGTACCTGGTTAAAAAATTAATTATTTACCGATGCAAAGCATACGTTTAACGTTGCCCATATCAGCGTCATTTACCATACTAGTATGGCCTAAGTTACGCTTACGTTTTGTGCTCATTTTGGTTAAAATGTGGCTTTTGTAGGCGTTCTTTCTTGCGATTTTACCGGTTCCAGTAAGCGAGAAGCGCTTTTTGGCACTGGAATTGGTCTTCATTTTTGGCATAACCCTGTTTTAATTTATATAATTTATTACTTCTTTGCTACTTTAGGCGCTAATGTTAAAAACATCCGCTTTCCTTCTAATTTAGGCAACAATTCTACCTTGCCCACTTCTTCTAAAGCCTGTGCGAACTTCAACAAAAGGATTTCGCCTTGTTCTTTGTAAACAATGGCTCTACCTTTAAAGTGTACATAAGCCCTCACTTTTTCGCCATTTTCCAAAAAGCCGATGGCGTGCTTCAGCTTAAATTGAAAGTCGTGGTCGTTGGTATTTGGTCCGAAACGAATTTCTTTGATAACAGTTTGTTTGGCATTGGCCTTGATTTCCTTCTGTTTTTTCTTTTGCTCGTAAATGAACTTGCTATAGTCGATGATACGACAAACAGGAGGAACTGCATTAGGAGAGATCTCTACCAAATCAAGCTCTAGCTCATCGGCCAATGCTAATGCTTTAGACAGGGGATAAATCCCTGGCTCCACATTATCTCCAGCCAGCCTAACTTCTTGAGCCCTAATGTGCTCATTGATATTGTGTTCTGCTTCTTTTTTCTTAAAAGGAGGACGTGGTCCCCTATTAAATCCTGGTCTACCTAATGCCAAATGTCTGTTCTTTAAACTGTTATTTCTTTAATTATTAATGCGCTAAATTCTGCCAAAGTCATTTCTCCCAAATCTCCCTCACCGTGCTTACGTACCGAAACCTTTCCTTCCAACATCTCTTTTTCACCGATGATCAGCATGTAAGGCAACTTTTTAACCTCAGCGTCCCTGATTTTCCTTCCGATTTTCTCATCTCGAAAGTCTATCAGCCCGCGAATATCGGAATTATTTAATTCATCTGAAACTTTTTTTGCATATTCTTCATACTTTTCTGAGATCGGAAGAATAATGTATTGTTCGGGAGAAAGCCACAACGGGAAGTTTCCGGCACAGTGCTCGATCAATACAGCCACGAAACGCTCCAGCGAACCAAACGGTGCACGGTGGATCATGACCGGACGGTGCTTCATATTATCGCTACCGGTATACTCCAGTTCGAAACGCTCAGGCAAGTTGTAATCAACCTGGATGGTACCCAATTGCCACTTACGGCCCAGGGCATCCTTAACCATGAAATCGAGCTTTGGACCATAAAAAGCGGCTTCGCCCAATTCCACTACGGTTGGCAAACCTTTTTCAGCAGCGGCTTCAACAATGGCAGCCTCGGCCAATTTCCAATTCTCGTCAGAGCCGATATACTTGGCCTTGTTCTCTGGATCTCGCAACGGAATCTGCGCAATATAATCGCTAAAGCCCAATGATTTGAATACATGCAGTACCAAATCGATTACCTTCATAAACTCTTCCTTCACCTGGTCTGGCCTGCAGAACAAGTGCGCATCATCTTGGGTAAAGCCACGTACACGGGTTAAGCCATGCAATTCGCCGCTCTGCTCGTATCGATATACGGTACCAAACTCGGCAAAACGAACCGGAAGGTCCTTGTACGAGCGAGGCTTGAATTTATAGAGTTCGCAATGGTGCGGACAGTTCATTGGTTTTAAGAAGAACTCCTCTCCTTCTTGTGGCGTTTTAATCGGCTGGAAACTGTCTTTGCCATATTTTTCATAATGGCCAGAAGTTACATAAAGGTTTTTATGGCCAATATGTGGCGTTACCACCTGCTCATAACCATGCTTAGCTTGGGCCTTGGCCAAGAAATTAACCAGTCGCTCGCGCAAGGCAGTGCCTTTTGGAAGCCACATCGGCAAGCCCATCCCTACTTTTTCCGAAAAAGTAAACAATTCCAGCTCTTTGCCCAGCTTGCGGTGGTCTCTTTTCTTCGCTTCTTCAATCATATGAAGATAGTCGGTTAGCTCGCTGGCCTTCGGAAATGTTACGCCATAAATACGGGTCAACTGTTTTTTGGTTTCGTCGCCACGCCAATAGGCACCTGCTACATTCATCAGTTTAACCGCTTTGATAAAGCCAGTATTCGGAATGTGCGGCCCACGGCACAGGTCTGTAAAATGGCCTTGGGTATAAAAAGTGATCTTACCGTCTTCCAATCCATCGATCAGGTCGAGCTTATACTCGTCTCCCTTTTCGGTAAAATACTTGATGGCATCGGCCTTGCTCACACGCTCTCTTACAAAAACTTCTTTTTGCTTAGCCAATTCGAGCATTTTCGCCTCAATTTCCTTGAAATCGTCAGAAGAAAAATCGCGACCGCCAAAGTCTACATCATAATAAAAACCGGTTTCGATAGCCGGACCAATACCAAATTTGGTTCCCGGATAAAGGGCCTCCAAAGCTTCGGCCATTAAGTGAGCCGACGAGTGCCAAAAGGTTGATTTGCCGGCAGTATCGTTCCAGGTTAGCAATTTTACATGGGAATCGGCTTCGATGGGTCTCGATGAGTCCCAAACTTCTCCGTTCACTTCTGCGGCTAAAACATTTCTGGCGAGGCCTTCCGAAATAGATAAGGCGATTTGATGGGCAGTTGTACCCTGCTCATACTGACGTACAGAGCCGTCAGGTAAAGTAATGTTAATCATCTACAACTATGATTTAAAAGTTAAAAAAATTGTTTTATCAATCACTTACTACGTGATTTTCGTCTCAACTACAAAAATAAGAAAATATCTTGTTATCTGAAATAATTTCAGTCCAAGCCCTACAGTTCGGCTTGCTGCGTGCGGTCGGAGTTTTGGCCGCTGACCATTCTCTTCTTGAAATAGTTGCGCAACGGCTCGTCTATATAAACCATAATCAGGTAGGCAACAACGATCAAGAGAACCACCGAAACCGGAATAACAACCGACAGTAGCGACATGCTAGGCTTTACTTCGGCCACATAGGTTAGAAACACCCACACAAAAGGATAATGCGTCATGTAAAGCGGATAGGAAATGTCTCCAGAAAACTTGCAGACTTTTTTGAATCGATCGGCCAAGGTTGCTCCAGCTCCCAATGATACCAAAAGCGGAAAGTACAAAAGCACGATAACCGGCTCAACTACCCAATTGTACCTGTCGGAATAAGGGAACAGGAAGCTGAATACCAGCATCAGCCCGATGCTTACGAAGCTCAGTTTGTTTTTGATTATCCAATTGCACCTGTAAATGAGCATCCCCATCAAAAAGGAAAAGAAAACCCTGGCACCACCATCGGCAAAGTTTGGCCCACCCCAGCCTCCGGCTACATTACCCGATTTGCTGGCTACATAGCAGATCACGATCGCAGCTAAAACCGTCAGTACCATGAGCATTTTGTTCTTGAGCCTGTGCAGCACAAAAACATACAGGATATTGGCAATGTATTCCCAAAAAAGCGACCAAGCTGGTGCATTAAGGTTGAACAAATTGAAATAGCGTTCCTTTACAATCGGATAAGGAATGAGAAAGGCAGAAGCTAAAAACAACAATATGGTTTTTCCCAATCCATAAACGCCAAACAAGTTGCTGAAAGGATCGAAAAGAAAAGTGAGCAAACCCAATATCGAGCCTATAACAACCAGAGGATGCAAACGGATAAGCCTTAGCTTAAAAAACTGTCTAAAACCGAGTCGCTCCACCCTATTGTCGTAGGCATAGGCAATAACGAAGCCGGAAAGGCAGAAGAAGAAATCGACGGCCAGGTAACCGTGACCGATAAAATTTTGGCTGTAATCGGTGATCGCTATTTCCATAAAGTGGAAGATCACCACTGCAATAGCAGCTATTCCCCTCAAGCCATCTAAAATCTGAAAGTGCTGCTTGGTTTGTAAAAGTTCGGGATTGTTGTTTGGGTTATTCATGGGTTTCATTTGGCAAATGTGTGCCCAATAATAACCATTTGCGCCTTAGGTTCAAAAAAAAGAGGTTATAACAGGCTTTTTTGCACGTAAAATAATTGATGGGTTAACCTAAATAAAAAAGCCCCCGAAAAATCCGAGGGCTTTGCATTTTTGTTGCATTAAAGCTCTTCCTGGCATTTTAGCGTCCAAAAATTCTCCCGGTCCCAAATAAAGAAATTGCCTTTAGAATCTCTAATCAATCTGCCACTTGGCACTTTATAAGTAGATAGTGGCCTCGCCATTTCATCCATTGGCCAAGTATATACGACAGCCGATTGTGGTCTTTTGTACAACGTAGTTACTGTACCGTCTGGAGCAACTTTTCTCAGCAAATCTTGTTGGCTTTGTTGGAGTACATAAATATTGTCTTCCTTATCGATGATAAAATCTCCTACATAGTGAAACCTTGCTGCTTCTCCCAATCCATCTACATTTGCATATTGCTCCTTTTTACCTGCTAATACGGTAACGTTTCCATTCAGATTCAACTTATAGATCGCAGTTTTCGAGTTACCCATAAAATATAAGCTTCCTTTACTGTCTATCAGCATTTTACCCCCTATGCCGTCTGGCAACGTGAATGGGCCATACGTTCCTAATACATCACCGTTAGAATTCATTTTTATGATTGTATTA
>JBCNPG010000239.1:0-5497 GCA_039593445.1 Pedobacter sp. | reverse complement strand
GCGCCGGAAAGCCTTGCGCGACGGCGGCAGGCTCGGCGCCGAACCAGGCGTCGCGCACCGGCGTGGCGTCGAACTCGTTCTGCCGCGGCAGGCTCACCAGCTGCCAGCCCGGGAAATGCGCGAGGTAGCCGCTGCTGCTGTCCTTGAAATGGCCCACCAGGCCTATGCGGTCGCCCGGCGCGGTGTGCTGCTGCACGGCCTCGCGCACGGCGGCCACCCAGCGCGGCTCGTCGTAGTAATCGCGCACCGGCGCAAAGCGCACGCGGGCGGCCTGCTCGGGCGCCACCGCTTTACCAAGTTAAAAAAGGCAAGGATTTCGAATATTGCTGGAACGATCAGCAACGCGATGCCGCCGTGCAACGCTTAAAAGGCGCTGGTAAAGAAGAAAGTGTTCACATTCAGCGCTATAAAGGTTTGGGAGAGATGAACGCCGAACAGCTGTGGGAAACCACCTTGAACCCGGCAACCCGTACCTTGCTCAAAGCAACCATCGAAAATGCAGCCGAATGCGATCATACCTTCTCTATGCTGATGGGCGATGAAGTTGCCCCACGTAGGGAATTTATCGAACGCAACGCGAAATACGCGAAGATTGATGCCTAACGTCTAGTTTCTAGGCAATAGGATATAAAAATTGAACCCTCCTTGCGAAAGCTTGGAGGGTTCGTTGTTTATTAGGATTGTAAATGTGGCGTTTTGAACGGTGTTATAGGATGTAGTACGAACCAATCGGTGCCATTTCGGCATGTGGTTTGTCTTCGTATAACTTATGGTCGTCAAGCATTTGGCAAAGGTCTTTTTCAATGTTCCGGCAAATGGTAGTCGTAGGCGTGTCCGTAGGCTTGTTCTCGAACGGATCCTGCAGGTGAACGGCCATCTTTTCAACCAAGAGAAAGAAAGCAGCAATGGCAATAACCACCGGAACCTCCATATAGCCAAAATACTCGATCAGGCCAAAAGGCAACAGCACAATGAACAGGTGGATAGACATGTTGATGTACTTGCTGTACGTAACCGGAAAGATGGTATTCTTGATCCTTTCCGATCCGCCCATATGGTTACACAAAGCTGTTAGGGTTTTGTCTATTTCAATCTGCTGGTACTGGTTGATCCAGCCTTCCATCAGTGCTTTCTTGAGGTCCATGGCATGCAGTTCGAGCAGGGCCACCGTTACATTGCGTTGCTTTTTGATAAACTGCAGCTCGTCTTTGTCCAGGTACCTTTCCAGTCCCTTGGCCGCGCTTTGGCCGCGAAGGCCTTGGCTCAGGGCAAAGCACCAGGCGATTTGGCGCTTGATGAAACGGCTTTTGAACTGTTCGATCTGCTCCAATCCGTAGGGATTATCAATAAAAGACAGGATCTGACGGGCCAGCGACCTCGAATCGTTTACAATGGCGCCCCAAAGGATGCGGGCCTCCCACCACCTGTCGTAAGCCTGGTTTGACCTAAAGGCTAACAAAAGGGATATGATGGTACCTAAAAGTGCTGGAACAGCCACAGGGATGGAGATACGTGTTACATGGAAGTTCTCGTAAAGCACTACAATGCCAATCGAATAACTGATGACAAAAATGAGTTCTTTTTTAATCTTTCCAAAGATATAGGTAAAGGGAATATTGTTTCGTAACAGCATAAAAATTAAGTTTTAATTAGACGCTTATAGCTGCAGCAGCTTCTTTTGGCATCCTGGTTTCAAATAAGTTGTCGTCAATGACGATATCGCTAATGTTCAATTCAAACACCCGGCATCCGGCACGCATAATGAGGTGTTTCGGATCGATACTGTACTTGTTGATCGGACAGAAATCATAATCCTGCGGATAAGCAATGGCATCCACTTGTAAAGCTTCCAGTAAATTCTTAAAAGCCACCAAGGTACTGCCATAAAAATATTCGATGCGAATTTGGGCAATCCTCGAACCGTATTTCTGCTTGTAATGTTCCATTTCTTTGTAAAAAGTTTCGCTTACGTTTTCGTAGTCCCTGCTTCTTCTGCTCAGCATAAGCATGTCGGTTATCGAATCGGAAAGCTTAAAGGCATGCAGAAAAATAATGTTAAGCTCGCGACAGTTTTGCGTCAACAGAAAAGCATCTATGATTTTGGTGCTTTCTGGATTGAAATCGGTTGGTACCAGCAAGGTTTTCATGGTCTTATCTCGTTTGAAGTAATTGAATGATTAATTGATACAAGATTAGCCACCAAAAATTATAGCCGCATAAGAGCGAGATTAGAATGAGATTAGAATTTAAGGCAACAGGTAAAAAGTGAGCGGGAAAAGGAATTATGGTAGCGATTGCGCATTTTTTACTAGGAAAGTCCTTTGATTGGCAATATTACCTTGATGGTGGTGCCGATGCCTACCTGCGATTGAATGGCGATGCTGCCTCTGTGCAAGCGGATGATGTTGAGCGAAAGTGGCAAGCCCACGCCATAACCCTTAAAATTAGAAGTATTGGAAGCCCTGTAAAATGGCTCGAAAATGTGCTGGATATCGTCCTGCGGTATGCCAATGCCCTGATCCGTAACGGCAATAGACAGCAACAAGCCATTGCTTTCGAGGCTAACCTGCACTGGCTTATTGTCTGAATATTTGCAGGCATTGCTCACAATATTGGTGATGGCCAGTTTGATGAGGTTCTTGTTGGCCTTTAAGGTAAGGGCTTCCTCCTCGGTAGGCAATTTGCTAAAATCGATCGTAATCTTGCTTTCGGGGTGTACCTGCTGTACCGAATCCTTCACCTCCCAAACCAATTCGTCCATTCTTACCTCTTCGCGAGGTTGTACCTTGCCGTTAAAGCCTGATTGTGCCAAGCCCAGCAAACTGGTTAAAATGTGTTCGAGCCTATCCGCTTCGTCCTTGATTTTGTGCAAAGCACGATTTTCATGCGGGGAAAGGTTGGCTGTTTTTAAAGCCAGCTCAACTTCTGCGCTGATGATGGTCAGGGGCGTACGCAGTTCGTGCGAGGCATTGCTGATGAAGTTGTTTTGCGTTTCGAAAGCCGTTTCGAGCCTGTTGAGCATGTTGTTGAAGGTTTGGGCCAACTCCGACATCTCGTCGGTGCCCTGCTTCACATCGAGCCTCAGGTGCAGGTTCTCAGCTTTGATTTTCTTGACGCTTTTGATCACCTTGCGCAGCGGGTCGAGCATATAGTTGGAGAATTTCCAGCCCACGACAAAAGAAAGCACAATGGAAAGGAAAAATCCCGCAAAAAGGATTTTTTGCAGGTCTTTCAGTTCCCTAAAACCAAAAGGGTCTGTGGCCGAAATAATTACAATATAATTTTTGCCACTGCTTTTAAAGCGCTTTCCGGCATAAAAATAATTTTCCTCACGGTAGCGAGCCATTTTGCCGGCATTGAGCTTGTCGTAAAAGCTTTGGGGCAGCTTGAGTTGGGCATTGATGAGGTCCTTTCGGCTTTCCTCGATCACAAATTCGCGTTCAGATGGCAAACGTTCCAGGTATTGGTTGCGCATTTTGGCATAGGCACTGTTGTTTTCGTCGTGAAACAGCTTGATTTGCGCCGCAATGTTTACCCGCGCTTCCAGTCGCTTGTAAAAATCTTCGAAAGCAAATTCGTTCGAAAAATACCAGACAAAACCGCTTAGCAACGAAATGATGATGGCCGAGAGGATGGCGAAAAGCAAGGTGATTTTTTTGGCAATGCTCATGTACTCTCCTTTAAAACATAGCCAAGGCCCACAGCTGTATGGATCAGCTTTTGGGAGGCATTCTTATCGATCTTTTTGCGCAGGTAGTTCACATATACATCTACCACATTTGTGCCGAGGTTAAAGTCGATATCCCACACGTTTTCAAGAATATCAATGCGCGACAATATTTTCGACTTGTTTTTGGCCATGTATTCCAACAACCGGTATTCGGTAGCAGTAAGATTGATTTCGGTTTGGTTGCGTTTCACGCTCTTAGCGCTCAGGTTCAGCTGCAGGTCGGCAATATTGATGATCTGGTCTTGGTTAACCTGTCCGCCATAGCGCCTCAGCAAGGTGCGGATCCTGGCAAAAAGTTCGGCAAACTTAAATGGCTTAACCAGGTAGTCGTCGGCGCCATTGTCAAGTCCTTTAACCACGTTTTCGGTGGTGCCCAATGCCGTAAGCATGATGATAGGTGTATTGGGTTTGGTTTTTTTGATGAGCTTGCAGAGTTCCAGTCCGTTAATGCCGGGCAGCATAATATCCAAAATGATGAGGTCGAAATGGTGATGCTGCGCCATATCCAATCCGATTTGCCCATCTGGCGCTACACTTACGGCAAAGCCCTCGTCTGTCAATCCCCTCGAAACAACAGCTACTACGTTAGGCTCGTCTTCAACAAGTAATAAGTTCATCAATGGGCAAATAATCTAAAAATCGATAAATAACAAAATCTCTGGGCTTTTGTTTTTGCAATATTGTTTTTTTAACGGAAATCAGACATTTTTGTTTGGCCGGTACATAAAAAAGCCTTTTGGCAAACAACCAAAAGGCTTGATGGCTTGAAGCCTCAACAATGCTATTCTCCTTTTTCAGATTTTTCTTTTAAGGATTGAAGGCCGCTTTCAAAGTCTTTACCGATCATTTTGTCCATGCTCACAAATACGCCCATCCATTTGCTGATCATGTTATTGTCGCCGCTCATGGTCCAGGTTACTTTTTGACTGGCTCCTTCAGGCTGGATTTCGAACTTGGTATCGGCCATACTTTCAAAGGGCTTGATGAACTTCAGTTCGATATCAACCAATTTAAAAGGCTCGGCTTTTACGATTTTCATTTGTCCGGTTCCAGTTTCTTTGCCTTCCCAGGCATAAAGCTGTCCGGGTTGTGCTACAGGGCCGCTTACCGTAATCTTGGCGCTAGGCTCCATCTTTGACCATGGGTTCCATTTGGTAAACTGGTTAAAATCGGCAATGTTGTTATAGATTACACTGTCTGGAGCATTGATGGTTGTGCTTCGGCTTACGGTGTAGGTTTTAGGCAGAAACAGGCCTCCCACAAAAAAGATGATGATCAAAATGGCAATAATCGCCACTAATACTTTTAAAAATTTCATATTCAAATTGGTTTGGTTTACTTAAAGTTAAGGATAATGCTTTTTAATATGCAAGCTTTTTGAGCCTTATTTTGAACGGGCTATTTAAGGTTTTGGGGCACCTTTCAGCTGCAGGTCTTGTAGGGCAAGCCTGATTTTTTTCATAAAAGTGCGACCCGGATCGCTCTTGTCTGAATGGTAATACGGGTCGCTTTCGCGCCACAAGGGCGTGTTTTTGAACCAGGTATGCTCATAATGGCCTATAAGATATTGGATACTGTATTTTTGGCAAAGGTAGCGTACCAGTTGCTCATTTGCGCGGAGCTGAGCAGGGGTAAGCGGATATTTGTCGCTGCCTACATTCTCTACGCCGATGGCACAATAATTAAGGCCTATAACATGGCGGGCAAAAACTGTATCGGGTAAAAGCTGATAAATCGTGCCATCACGATCAACAAGGTAATGTGCTG
>JBCNPG010000238.1:0-5529 GCA_039593445.1 Pedobacter sp. | reverse complement strand
CTGTTCTGTGCCAATTTTGGTGTTGAACAGGAAGCAACAAGCAGTGCTGTTGCCCCGAGCAAACTGGTGAGTAATTGGTTAGGTTTCATGTGTGTGTATTTAGATTATCAATGGTCTCATGAAATTTTGCAAAAGGCTCATTTCATGATATGTGTGTTTTGTTTGTAAGCCCAATTAAAATTGTAGCTATAAATTTATAGCTTTGTAAACAACTTTACAAGAAATTTAACACAAAAAACGTTCCAAATAGTTATGAGCAAAGGCATTACAAGCAAAAATGACGATTATTCGCAGTGGTATAACGATATTGTTATAAAAGCAGACCTGGCAGAGCATTCTTCGGTAAAAGGCTGTATGGTAATTAAGCCATATGGTTATTCGATCTGGGAGAAAATGCAGGCAGTTTTAGACCACAAATTTAAAGAAACAGGTCACAGCAATGCTTATTTTCCCTTGTTCATTCCCAAGTCTTATTTCTCGAAGGAAGCTGCGCACGTAGAAGGATTTGCTACCGAATGTGCCGTAGTTACTCACTATCGTTTAAAAAACGACGGCAATGGCAATATTATTGTCGACGAAGAAGCCAAACTGGAAGAAGAACTGATTGTGAGGCCTACTTCTGAAACCATTATCTGGAATACCTATAAGGGATGGATCCAGTCATACCGCGATTTGCCTTTGCTGATTAACCAATGGGCAAACGTAGTGCGTTGGGAAATGAGGACGCGCTTGTTCTTGCGTACCACCGAATTCTTGTGGCAAGAAGGCCATACGGCACATGCTACCGCCGAAGAAGCCATTGCCGAAACCGAAAAAATGCTGGATGTTTATGCCGATTTTGCAGAAAACTGGATGGCCGTTCCAGTAGTAAGGGGCAAAAAAACGCCAACAGAGCGTTTTGCAGGTGCTTTAGATACCTATTGCATCGAGGCATTGATGCAGGATGGCAAAGCTCTTCAAGCTGGTACATCGCACTTCTTGGGCCAAAACTTTGCCAAGGCTTTCGATGTGAAATTTACCAATAAAGAAGGCAAGCTTGATCACGTTTGGGCCACGTCCTGGGGCGTATCAACCCGCTTGATGGGCGCTCTGATCATGTCGCATAGCGATGATTCGGGCTTAGTTTTGCCTCCAAAACTAGCACCTATACAGGTAGTGATCGTTCCAATCCACAAGGGTGATGAAGAGCTGGCCAAAATCTCGACCTTTGTAGACGAGTTGTTGCCAAAACTAAAAGGATTGGGCATTTCGGTAAAATATGACGATCGCGACAGCCAAAGGCCGGGCTTTAAATTTGCCGAATACGAACTCAAGGGTGTTCCGGTACGTTTGGCCATCGGAGCCAGAGACATGGAAAACGGAACCGTAGAAGTAGCCCGCAGAGATACCAAAGCTAAATCTACCGTGCCACAGGAAGGTTTGGATATTTACATTGCGCAACTCCTGGAAGAAATCCAGCAGAACATCTACAATAAGGCCTTGCAGTTCAGAGCCGAACACGTAACTGAAGTGAATAGCTACGACGAATTTAAAACGATATTGGATACCAAGGCCGGCTTTATTTCGGCACATTGGGATGGCACGGCGGAAACCGAAAAACAAATCAAGGAAGAAACAAAAGCGACCATCAGGTGCATTCCGTTAAACAATAAGCAGGAAGAGGGTGTTTGTATCGTAACCGGAAAACCATCAAGCCAAAGGGTATTGTTTGCGAGAGCTTACTAGTATGGCAATAAGTGTGTAGCGTATTGCGGCAAGATTTCAAAAGTATGATAGGATGGAAAATTTGCCACAATACACACTATTCGATACGCACAACTCAAATCGAACAAAAAATGAGCGAAGAAAACTATAAACAAATACTGGACAAGCTAGAAAGCAAGGCTTCGTTGAAACAGGCCATTTACCGGAGCACGGCCGAGGTATTTGCACAAACCAAGAACATCCTTTCAAAGATTGCCACCAGGTTGCATGCCGACTATACGCCCATCGATCCCTCGGTAGAAGTGAACTATAAAGAGAACAACCAGTTCGAAGCGCAGCTGAAATTTTCTGGCGATATGCTCATGTTGTCAATGCACAGTAATGTTTTCAACTTTGACGAAGCGCATTCCATCTTCCAGAGCAATTATGTGAAGGCCGACAAAAGCCTGAGTTATTGTGGCGTGATTTATGTTCACAATTTCCTGGCCGATTCGATCAAGTATAACCGCTTGGCTGATGAAGGTTCGCTGATTGCGCGTATTTTGATCAACAAGGAAAAACACTTTATGGTAGAGGGCGAGGGGGCATTGGGCTTTTTATATGAAGACTTTGAAGCCAATGTGGTTACCGAAGAAAAGCTGACCGATATTTTGGAAAGGTCTATTCTTTTTTGCCTCAATACCGACTTGTTGCTGCCACCTTTTGCACAGATCAAAGACGTTACGCTGCATCAGAAACAAACCATGGTTGCTGGAAGCGGTTATCCAACTGGTAAGCGACTAGGTTATTTGTTTAGTTCAGAAATACAACAGAATAGTTAAAAACAGATAGGCTATGGTAATTAGCGCAATGCTATCAATTGCCATGCTTTTATCGCCATATCAATAAATTACAGTATGAAATTTGCAACAAAAGCTATCCATGCTGGTCAGGAGCCAGATCCAACAACCGGAGCGGTAATGACCCCAATCTATCAGACGTCTACCTATTGGCAAAAATCGCCGGGCGCACACAAAGGCTACGAATACTCGAGGGGAACCAACCCTACGCGCAAGGCTTTGGAAGATTGCTTGGCTGCCTTAGAGAACTGTAAATATGGATTGGCTTTTAGCAGCGGCATGGGCGCAACGGATGCAGTTTTGCGTTTGCTCAAACCTGGCGACGAAGTGATTACCGGCAACGATCTTTATGGTGGTTCCTATCGCATCTTTACCAAAGTTTATGAAAAGTATGGCATCAAATTCCATTTCTTGGATTTGTCGAAGCCTGAAAATATGGTGCCCTACATTAACGAACGCACCAAATTGGTTTGGATCGAAACGCCAACCAATCCCACCATGCGCATCATCGATATTGCTGGCGTGGCCAAAATTGCCAAAAAGCATGACCTGTTGCTAACGGTCGACAATACTTTTGCCTCTCCATATTTGCAAAACCCGGCAGATCTGGGCGCAGATATCGTGATGCATTCGGTAACCAAATACATCGGTGGCCACTCTGACGTGGTTATGGGCGCTTTGCTTACCAATAATGAACAGCTATACAAAGACCTGTTCTTTGTGTACAATGCCTGTGGCGCAACTCCGGGGCCGCAGGATTCTTTCTTGGTACTAAGGGGGATCAAAACCCTGCACCTCCGCATGAAAGCCCATTGCGAAAATGGAGAGAAAGTTGCCCATTACTTAAAAAAGCATCCCAAAATCGATAAGATCTATTGGCCGGGTTTCGAAGATCATCCCAACCACGATATTGCCAAGCAACAGATGCGCGGTTTTGGAGGCATGGTGTCAATCACTTTAAAAGATGCCGATTTGGAAGAAACCTTTAGGGTAGCTTCGCGCTTTAAAGTGTTTTCTTTGGCCGAATCGCTGGGTGGCGTCGAATCGTTGGTTAACCATCCCACAACCATGACCCATGGCTCTATTCCGAAAGAGGAACGCGAAAAAGTGGGCGTAACCGATAACCTTTTGCGTTTGAGCGTGGGGGTAGAGGATATCGAAGACTTATTGGCCGATTTGGAACAAGCCTTGTCTTAATGGAATTTTTAGCCCTTAAAGATTTTTTGGACGTCAAAGTGGCGCAGTACAATCGCCCCAACTTTATTCCGAACGATCCCATTTGCATTCCGCACCAATATCAGCTGAAACAAGACATAGAAATTGCCGCATTCTTTGCGGCAATTTTAGCTTGGGGCCAGCGCAAAACCATCATCAACAAATGCAACGAGCTTTTGGCTCGGATGGATAATGCGCCCTACGATTTTATGCGCCATCATGGCGATGGAGATTTGAAGCGGTTGCTGGGTTTTAAGCACCGAACCTTCAACGATACGGATCTGTTGTATTTCGTGGCTTTTTTTAAGCAACATTATGAACAGTCAGGTAGTTTGGAAACGGCCTTTTTGCCCCGAAATACTTTGATTGCCGATTATTTGCCCGACTTGGAAAGGAGCGAGGTCGCTATGGCTTCGTCGGCTTGCCTGCTGGATGAAATGGAACCGGTAAAATTTACGGCCGAAAAAGCGCTCAACCATTTCAGGTCATATTTTTTCAGCCTGCCCGATTATCCGAAAAGAACCATCAAACATATTTCTTCGCCCTTGCAAAAATCCACTTGTAAACGCCTGAATATGTTTTTGAGGTGGATGGTGCGTAAAGACAGCTGTGGCGTTGATTTTGGCATCTGGAACACCATTCCAACCAGCGAACTGGTTTGTCCCTGCGATGTGCATGTAGACCGTGTAGCCAGGAAACTTGGACTGATTGAACGCCAGCAAACCGATTGGCAAACGGCGGTAGAACTGACCTCCAAATTGCGGGAACTCGATCCGCAAGACCCGGTTAAATACGATTTTGCCCTGTTTGGCTTAGGAATAGAGGAGAAGTTTTAGTTCGTTGGTTCATTTGTTCACTGGTTCATTGGTCCTTGAATTGGTTTAAGCCTTTCACTTTTCTCCCTTTACCCTCCTGCCGAATTTAACTATCTTTAAAACATGATTGATCATCAAGCCGAAATAGAAAAATTCGATGCCATGGGCGAGAAAACGGGCTGGAGCTATGTTTTTATTCCACAGGTGGTTGCCAACCAGATTAAGCCTGGCGAAAAGAGGAGTTTTAGGGTCAAGGGGAAAATAGATGGGGTAGAAGTTAATGGCGTTGCGTTGCTGCCCATGGGCGAAGGCGATTTCATTATCCCGCTAAAAGCCGATCTTCGCAAAAAACTTAAAAAGGAAGAAGGTGCAACAGTGAGCCTGAGCTTAGTTTTTGATGCCGATTTCAAGATTGAAATGCCCGATGATCTGGAAATTTGCCTAGCGGATGAAACCTACCTTATAGAACAATTTCTGTCCATGCCCAAATCGCACCAAAACTATTTTATCAACTGGTTAAACTCGGCTAAAACTGAAGCCACGCGTACCAAACGGATCATTATGATTGTAGATGCCATGGCCAAGAAGTACGATTATGGCCAGATGATAAGGGAGGCAAGGGCAAAGTCTTAAGCAGAAACCTTCAAGCTTCCATTTCTAACGCCTAGTGCCTTATCCTGTTATTTGTTAGCGGTTGTATTTACGGAACCAGCTGTTGATCTTCATCTGGATAACGCCCAAAAAGGCTTCCCTAAAAATGCGGGTGCTCATTTTTGAAGTGCCTTCTGTTCTATCGGTAAAAATAATAGGAACCTCAACTACCTTAAAGCCGTATTTAATGGCTGTAAACTTCATTTCGATCTGAAAGGCATAACCCACGAATTTGATTTTTTCCGTTGGTATGGTTTCCAATACGATGCGGCGGTAGCACTTGAAACCGGCAGTGGCATCCTGTA
>JBCNPG010000237.1:0-5534 GCA_039593445.1 Pedobacter sp. | reverse complement strand
CTTGGCAATATATAATCTGTGCTTCTTGTCTTGGTTTACCGATGGTGATGTTGAATTTGGTCACCCTAACTTTCACATCGAACTCAAAATTCTCGATAGCCGCCGTTACCTCATTCTCACTGGCCATTTTGTTGCCAGAAATGATACCACCCATTTTGCCTGCAAATTTGGCTACCGGATTAGGAACTGGTTTTACCCTGAATACGTTGTTGCCCAAATTGATGCTCTTGCCATCGGTCGTTCCCGTCACTCCAATCGTTACGTCTTTGCCTACATAGCTTCCAGGTACGTTGATCACAAACTTGCCAGCGCTACCTGAAATCGAGCCACCTGAAATCGAAGCTTTTACGCTCTCCAATGGGAAACCAGGAGCCGAAATCGAAAATGGATTCGGAATGCCTGCATAAATTACATTCAGGTTGGTAGAAGAAACCGTAGCCGAAGGCTTGGCCACCTGATAACTCATCTCCGGAGTAGAGTACTCTTTTAATGAACCGTCGTTTTGCTTCACCCTGATGGTACCTTTCCATTTGAATACGCCAACAGCATTGGTTCCGCCGGTATAAGTTCCTACGCCATCTTTCACGGCAAGCGCGCTTCCTCCTACCGAAATATCCGGATTAGATTTCGAATCGCTGGCGGTTAAGAATACTTCGGCTTTATAAGGCTGGCCTTGAATTACATAGCTGCTCGAAGGAACGGCTACGGCCTTGAAGTTATCGAAGGTCATTTTGGTATCGGTCATTTGACCAAATATTCTTTTCACAACCTCGATTTCGGCATTTTTTAAATCGGCCTGAAGTTTAGTCAAAATGGTATTGGCCGCGGTTAAAGGCGTACCTTCTCCAAAATTGATGTCTTCCCATTTGTTTTTGCCATTAACTGGCTTGGCAGGGTCTTTAGCTTCCAAAGTAGAAGAAATTGTAGCACCCGGACCAAGCAAAGCAATCATTTTGGCCCTGGTGTCATTAATTTTAGCTTTCAGCTTCTCGCCTTCCTTTTTGTTGATCATGATGTCTTGGGCAATATCCATATTATCGCGCAGCATCAAGTCGCCGGTCTCGGGATTAATCCCTTCGCCTTTGGCTTTAAACTCATCTTTAAGCCTTTGCAGGTCCTTGTTCAGGTCGTCGGCAATAGCTTTTGCCTTGTTGGCGTTTTCCCAAAGCGGTTTTGCACGCTCTGGCTTACTTTTGAGTTCCGTGTTTTCAAATGCCGTAAAAAGCTGATCTAAGCTGGCGCTTACATTGGTTTTAGAGGCATCCAAACTATCGTTGATATTCTTAAAAGCATTTAAGATTGTGTCTGAAACGTTTAAGGCCAGCATAGCCAACAATACCAAATACATGATATTGATCATCTTCTGCCTTGTCGTTTCTTTTCCTCCAGCCATGTTTAATTAGATTTAGTGATCGATTAAAATGAATGAATGATTAAACACGTGGTTGGTTCATTGCGGTAAGCATGTTACCGTAAATCGCATTCAGTGAAGCCAAGTTCTTAGCCAGTTTTCCTACCTCATCTTTGAACTGTTTCGAATCTTCCATCGAATCGTTGAAATTGCCCATCGTTAACGAAAGGTTTTCATAAAACTTGTTCATTGATTTCAGGTGTGCACTCGAACCTTGCAATTCGAGTTCGTAAACGGCGTTTAAGGCCGAAAGATTTTTAGCCAAGTTGTTTACCTGCTCGTGGTAGGCTTTGGTATCGGCATTGCTGTTGCCCATCTCTACCAGTTGTTCGGTAGCCTTGTCAAAAGCGCTGCTGAGGTTATCGAAACTGGCCGAAGCGGTTTTTACCTTGCCTGTAAATTCGTTGGTCGCTACTACGGTATCGGCAACATTCGAAATGGTTGAAACCTTATCGCCAAAAGTGCGCAGGCCATTGCCCAGGCTTTCGATCAATTCAGGACCAACTTTGGCATCTTCCAACATCTTGTCTAGCGCAGCGCTTGAAGAAAAGCCTGAAGTTGCGGCAGGCCTAATGGTTGCTTTAGGCAATTCGCCTTTAAAGCCATCGGCCAATTCTGGATATACGCGCTCCCACGGCAATTCTGGTTCTGGCGGGAAAAATCCCGTTAAGAAGAACAACAGGGCTTCTACGCCCAATCCAACTCCAATAATGTAATTAGCCATAGAACCACCCAAATGGAGGATTTTAGCCAATGCACCAATAATTACGATACTCGCTCCCCAAGATATTGCAATATGTAACCATCCTGGTTGTTTTCTTGCTGCCATAGTCTTAAAAAATTTTGTTTTAGTTTTTGAAGTTGAAATTAGTTTAATGCGTTTCCAGGGAAATCGGATACGCAGCGGAAGCCAATATAAGACCTCGCCTTGTCTTGGTACTCGTAGGTACCTACCGAATTCTGCAAGAAGAAGCCCATGTCTTTCCACGAACCGCCCCTTACCACTTTGGCGCCTTTAGCGGTATTGGTATAATTAGGATTAAAATCTAGCAATAAACTGGTGGCCGACCTGTTGTAGGCTGTGATGGTCCACTCGGCTACGTTACCGGCCATGTTGTACAAGCCATAATCGTTTGGCAAGTAAGCCCTGGCGTCAACGGTATACAAACCGCCGTCATCGGTATAGTTACCCCGGCCCACTTTAAAGTTAGCCTGCAAGCAGCCTTTGGTGTTTTTGATGTAAGGTCCGCCCCAAGGATATTTGGTTTGTGTTCTGCCGCCTCTTGCCGCATATTCAAACTCCTGATCTGTTGGGAGCCTGTATCTCAACCTGCCGTTAGCCGGTAGTTTTCGGGCCGAAGCCACGTTAGAATACAATACGGTTCTCCAGTTACAGAAGGCATTGGCCTGTTCCCAGGTTACGCCTACCACCGGATAGCGGTCATAAGAAGGGTGGCTGAAATAAGCTTCAACCATAGGGTCGTTTTGCGAATAAGAAAAATCCAGTTTCCAAACCAAAGTATCAGGATAAACGCTTACCGAAGGGTGCTCATTGGCCTTGCCTGGGGTCGGATTATCGGTATAGGTTTGGATGAAGTCTCTTCTGCTTTTGGTTGGATCATTTCTTCCGGCAGCTTCCAAATCGTGATCCAGATAGCTGTAGGCATATTTCAATTTCCTTACGTCGATTTCGTTTTTGCCAGGCAAAGCGTCGTTGCCGGCGTAGTACATGTTCTGCAACCTCGATTTATACTGGCTGTTTCTGCCCCAAAGCACGCTTCCATTGCCCACCCTGTTCCAATCGATGTTTCGTGGCCCCACTACCGTACCACCAGCCGCATTGGCCGGCGCAGGCCGGTAAAGGTTTGGCGCACCCGACTCGCCCATGGAAGTAATGGCCACAGAATCGCGTACCCAGTTTACAAATTGTCTGTATTCGGCATTGGTGATCTCGGTTTGGTCCATATAAAAAGCCGAAAACGATGTCATTCGGCTTGGGGTTCCCTGATAAAAACTCATGTCCTCATCAGTCATACCTATTAAAGTTCTTCCTGGCGGAATAAACACCATTCCCAGCGGAATAGTCCTATTGCTGAACTTTTTGTTGTATGCACCCACCAGCTCTCCCTTGTTGCCACCTGAGCAACTGGCCAGAAAGGCACAAATGATGAAAAAACTAAAAAGGTATATTTTCCTCATAAAATCAGTTAAGCGATTGTAATAATTTTAATAGCAATTTTATCGAATATCCTTGATATAAACAATATTTAACGCAAAAATATCAGGAATAATTTAAAATCAAACCCGCACTAAACAATTGCCAGAACAACTTAACCGTTAAAAACAATTTCGTTCAAGTTAAATTTTTAACATTAAGTTATTGATAGCAAATCATTTACTACAGGACATAACTACCTGCTTTAAACCGCAAAAAACCTCAATTCAGAGTACTTAACGACAAAAAATACGTTTTATTACTTATTTGATTTTTTGATATAGTTTTCGATGGCCATAATCATAGAAGGCGCTTCTGGAGAAGGCGCCGCAATATCTACGATCTGCCCTGCTTCGGTGGCCGCTTTGTTGGTATTAGAGCCAAAGGCTGCAATACGGGTATTGTTTTGCTTGAAATCAGGGAAATTGATGTAAAGCGACTGAATACTAGACGGGCTGAAGAAGGCAATCACATCGTAAAAAACATCTGCCAGGTCAGACAAATCGCTCACTACGGTTTTGAACAGCACTGCAGGCGTGAAGTTGTAGCCATTCTTTTGCAAAAAGTTCATGGTGTCTTCTGTTGCCACATCCGAACAAGGATAGAGGAACTTTTCTCCGGCATGTTTTTTCAGCACTTCGGCCAAATCGGCAGCGGTTTGCTTGCCAAAGAAAATCTTGCGCTTCCTGTACTGGATATATTTTTGGAGGTATAATGCCGTTGATTCTGAGATACAGAAATACTTAAGATCAGCAGGCACTTCGTACCTCATCTCTTCGCAAATCCTGAAGAAATGGTCAACAGCGTTGCGGCTGGTGAATACCACAGCGGTAAAATCGGCCAAATTGATCTTGTCCTTCCTAAAATCCCTTGCCGGAACGCCTTCCACATGGATGAACGACCTAAAGTCGATTTTTAGGTTATATTTTTTGGCCAGATCAAAATAGGGTGATTTTTCTGTTTCGGGCTTTGGTAAAGTGATCAGAATACTTTTTACCTTGCGTAATCTTTCGTCTTTCTTTTCCTGCATTTTAACTTTTTACCTCTTAAAATCCTATTGCCTTGATTAATATTAATATAGGGCAAATTTCGAGGGTGCAAAAGTACAAAAATAAATACATTTTAGAAAACCTATAGTGAGATAAAATGTTAACGCCCGCCCTTATAAACTGAAAGACAAACACAACTACCAGCAAAATTATGGCTATCGCAATATAGTAAGCGCCATATTTTAAGGGAGAAAGCGCAAAAGCAACCACCAGCGGAATAAACAATAAAGAAGCGTTAAAATAACTTAAATATAATATCGAAACATACTCGTTAACCGGTTTCTGGATGTTGAAGACATAGCCCAACAGGCGTAGCAACAAAATTTTGAGCACATACAGTACAATAACCACGACAGAAATGGTTACAAAAAACTGGAAGCCATTGGCTACATAATTGAGCTGCTGGTACTGTGCCGCCAAATAGAAGAACATGCCTATGGTAAACCCAAACTGCACAAAGAGGAGCAAAAAAGGCCAAGAAGTAAACAGGTTATCTTCCTTATTGAGGTTGCCCAATACCCTGTTGCTAAAAAAAGATTGCACTATGGCCGTGAGCTGCTTGGAGAAACTGTATTTTAAAACGGCAAACAGCGCCAGCAAAAAGGCTATCACCCCTAAAATCCATACCTCTCCCTTCTGCAGCAACTCGCCTTGCTGGCGCGGATCGTTGCTTGCCGACTTCAATAAAAAATCCTTTTTTAGCCCCTCGAAATCGAGTATCGGATAGCCGAAGTCTTTGCTCAGGCTATCGGCCAGCAGGGCTTTGGTCAGCGAATCGAGTGGCCTCAATCTTTTGGGCGTAATGGTATCAGGCGCCAAGGCCTGCACTGCTGCCGTATCCAGCTCATTGGCTTGAAAC
>JBCNPG010000236.1:0-5553 GCA_039593445.1 Pedobacter sp. | reverse complement strand
CTTCCTGCGTATTTTCGTAATCGTACCCGAAGGGGCTAATTTTGTATACTATCCTTATCCTAAAGCAACAAGCTAGTCTTTTGGCCTGCAAAGAGAAAGCCCATATCGTACCTGCGATATGGGCTTTGCTATTTAAACTTAAAAACTAAAAATTGAACTAATTCACGTGGTTGATGTCGCCACTTTTTGACGAAGTGGTTTTTTTGAGCGAGGCATTGCCTTTGTAGTGGATGTCGCTGCCGCCACTGGCACCAGCTTCCAAGGCTTTGTTTACGTAGATATTGGCATCAGAGCCACCACTTACGTTAACCTTGGCGTTGTTAACCACAAAGCCAAAAGCATCTATGTCAGAACCGCCAGAAGCACTTGCCTGCATGTTTTCGGCAGTTCCTTTTAAATCGGCATCGCTGCCACCGCTGATGCTCAGGGTAAGGTCTCTGCAGTTTAGGGTTAGTTTTACATCAGAACCGCCACTTGCCTTTACGCTTAACTGGTCTGCTTTCATGGTATTTTCGGTATATACATCAGAGCCCCCGCTTGAAGTCAGGCTTTTGAGGTTCTTGTAGTTTACATACACCTTGATCGATTGGTTTTTGAATAATCTTCCCCAATTGATACCTTCTTTGTATTTGATGACAACACTGTTGCCGTTTTGTTCTACCACCACGTCTTTGATCACATCGTTGTTGCCTTTGATGGTAAGGCTTTCGGAACTACCTTGGGTCAGGTACATGTCGATACCGCTGCTTACGGTAAGTTGGTCAAAGTTTTTTACGCTTACGCTTCTGCTGCTTTGGGCATAGGCCAAGCTAAGTCCAAAGCCAAAAGTGGCTATTACGAGGAGGCTGATTTTTTTGATAATGGTCAGTTTCATGATTCTTTTTGCTTTAGGGTTTGTAATGATTAGACGCCGATGCCTGCCAAAACGTTGCAGGATTTGCTAAAAATAATTTTTTGTATTTGATTTTGAGGTTTAATTTGTTCTTTTGTAGGCAAGATCAAACAATTTCATTATGCCCGAAAACCAGGTACTTATTCTAGATAAACAGCAGATTGCGCAGAAGATCAATCGCATTGCCTATCAGATTTTGGAAGACAATTTAGGAGAGAAGGAGCTGGTGTTGGCTGGGATTTGGGATCGTGGCTATAAGCTGGCCCTGCGCCTGCAAAAAGTACTACAGGAAATCTCAAGCTTCAATCTGATCTTGTTGCGTGTAGACCTCGAGAAACAAAGCAGCAAGCTGGTTGCCAAAACCGACTTGCCCGAAAGCGTATGGAAAAACAAAGTGGTGATCTTGGTTGATGATGTGCTCAACAGCGGAAAAACCCTTGCTTATGGGCTGGGTGTATTTCTAAATACGCCACACAAGAAAATCCGCACAGTGGTACTGGTGGATAGAAGCCATAAGATATTTCCGATTGCCACAGATTTTGTTGGGCTGGAACTGGCTACCATTTTAAAGGAACATGTTGACGTGGTTATGGACGTGGAGGGCGAAGAAGATCGAGTTTACCTCAGCTAATAAGCTTATTGCATTAAATCAAATTGAATTTGCAGTGACGTTGAGGCCGATAGGTTTGTCCGCAACCTCATCTTTTTTATGTATTTTTGTGAAAAATAACAGCGTAGGATGGAGTACAATTTAAACGTTACGATTGATAAGTCTTCGGGTTTCTGTTTTGGAGTGGTGTATGCCATCGATATGGCCGAAGACATCCTCGACCATGAAGATTATCTCTATTGCTTGGGCGATATTGTGCACAACGATGAAGAAGTAGAACGCTTAAAAGCCAAGGGATTACGTATTATCGATCATGAACAGTTGCATCAGCTGGCCAACGAAAAAGTGCTGATCAGGGCACATGGCGAAGCTCCGTCTACCTACGAACTGGCACTCAAAAACAACCTCACGTTGATCGATGCTTCTTGTCCGGTGGTGCTGAAGCTACAGAACCGCATCAAGAATTCGCACGACGACAAAGAGCAGATCCTGATTTTTGGCAAGCATGGCCATGCCGAAGTGATTGGCCTGCAGGGACAAACCGATGGCAATGCCATTGTATTTCAAGACTTGGCCGAACTCGACTCCCTGCAGCTACCAAGCAAGTTTACATTGTACAGCCAAACCACCAAGAGTACCGATAAATTCTACCAGATCAAGGAAGAATTGCTCAATAGGGGCTATGATGTAAAGGCCAATGATACCATTTGTCGCCAGGTTTCCAATCGCTATGAAGAATTGGAAGATTTTGTAGCTGGCTATGATAAGATCGTTTTTGTGTCGGGCAAGAAATCATCGAATGGCAAAGTGCTTTACGATGTTTGCAAAAAGCACAATGACAATTCATATTTTATTTCGAACGTAGAGGAGCTTGACCAGAACTGGTTCGCTCCCAACGATAAAGTAGGCATCTGTGGTGCCACCTCAACAC
Organism: Pedobacter sp.; assembly: GCA_039593445.1. Classification (GTDB taxonomy): domain Bacteria; phylum Bacteroidota; class Bacteroidia; order Sphingobacteriales; family Sphingobacteriaceae; genus Pedobacter. The sequence continues at coordinate 3,120 of JBCNPG010000236.1, read as the reverse complement.
CGATGTGGCTCATGGAAAATGTAAAAGCCGCACTTGAAGCTTACTAAGCGAAAAAAGAAATTTAGTTATGCCAATCCATATGGCCTTTTTCTTCGTAAAGCAATAAAATTAAGGCCAAATTAAAATGTTGAAGAAACGCTTTTTACTTTTTGTTTTTCTGATTTCCGCTGTTCAGGTTTTTGCCCAAAATGCAATAATCAAGGGTAAAGTAACCGATGCTTTTAGCAATAAGCCCTTAGCCGGAGTGAATGTTGGTTTACAGGGCAGGCAACAGGTTGCTACTTCTGATAGTTTGGGCAATTATACGCTCAACGGGCTATCGCCGGGAGTTTATAATCTTCAGTTCAGGCTGGTAGGCTATCAACCGAAAGCCGTGTTCGATGTTTTGGCCAGCAATGCCAGGCAAACGATCGTTGACGTAGCCTTGGAAGCCGAGGTCAGCAAGTTGAATGAAGTGGTGATCCAAAGGGCCAAATTTATCAAGCCGATAGAAAGCCCCTTGTCGCTGAGAACGATCGGCGCTACCGAAATCAAGCGAAATCCGGGAGGCAACCGCGATATTTCCAAAGTAATCCAGTCGCTGCCTGGGGTATCGGCACCGGTCAGTTTTCGCAACGACATCATTATTCGTGGTGGGGCACCCAACGAGAACCGTTTTTACTTAGATGGGGTTGAGATTCCAAATATCAATCATTTTACTACGCAGGGCTCTTCAGGTGGCCCGGTGGGTCTGATCAATGTCGATTTTATCAAAGAAGTCGATTTCTACTCTGGCGCATTCCCGGCAGCAAGGGGCAATGCACTAAGCTCGGTATTCGAATTCAAACAGAAAGATGGCAGCCAAACGAAGCCAGAAGCATCATTAACCTTGGGCTCTAGCGATTTTGCCCTGATGGGCGAGGGGCCGATCGGCGAAAAGACAAGTTATATGGCCTCCTACCGGCTGTCTTATTTGCAGGGACTGTTTAAAGTGTTGGGACTGCCTTTCTTGCCTTCTTACCAAGATTTTCAGTTCAAGCTCAAAAGCCGTTTCAATACCAAGAACGAATTAACGTTGCTGGGTTTGGGCGCGTTAGATAAATCGGTGCTCAATTTTAATACCAAACAAACGGAAAGCAATCAATATATCTTGGCCAATCTTCCCGAAAATAAGCAAGAAAACTATACCATTGGTGCGGTTTATAAAAATTACCGCTCAAAAGGCTTTTCAACTTTTGTGCTAAGCAGGAACTACCTGAATAATAGGGCCGATAAATTTCAGGATAATGATGAAAATAAGCTGCAAACCTTGAATTACCGATCTACCGAAACCGAAAACAAGTTGCGGTTCGAAAATTCGTCGCTAGAAGGCAGCTACAAAATCAATTTTGGAGCAGGCATAGAAACTGCCAATTATACCACCAATAGCCTACAGGTTTTGCCGGGAGGCACCGAAAGTTATGCTTCCGAAATCGATTTGATCAAATATGGTGCTTTTGCACAAATAAGTGCGCCTTACCTGGACAATAGATTAAACCTTTCATTTGGGTTAAGGCTAGATGGAAATAGTTTTAATAGTGAAATGGGAAATCCGTTAAAAACGCTTTCTCCACGTTTCTCGGCATCGTATAACTTTAACGAAAAAGTAAGCTTCAACTTCAATACCGGCATCTATTACCAGCTGCCAGCCTATACTGTGCTGGGCTTTAGGGAACAGACCGGTGGCGTTTTGGTCAATGCCAACGTCAACTACATCAGGTCGACGCAGCTGGTTGCTGGGTTTGAATATAATACCCTTAAAAATACCAGGTTTACGGTTGAAGGTTTTTACAAGCATTACTGCAATTACCCTATGGTCAAGGTGTTTAACGATGTTGTGCCCTTGGCCAACTTGGGTGCAGACTTTGGTGTAGTGGGCAATAAGCCTGTAGTGGGAACCACCGAGGGCAGGAGCTATGGTTTGGAGTTTTTTGCCCAACAGCGATTAAACAAAGGGTTTTATGGCATTTTGGCACTCACCCTTTTCAGAAGCGAATTTGAAGATAAGCATGGGGAATATGTGCAGTCGAGCTGGAATAACCGCTACATTCTGAGCATGACTGCCGGGAAGATCTTGGCCCGGAACTGGGAAATCGGAGCTAAGCTGCGGTTGAGCGGCGGTGCGCCTTATACGCCCTATGACATTGCTTATTCATCATTAAAAAGTAATTATTCGGTTTTTCCGCAGGGAGTTCCTGATTACGATAGGTTGAATGACAGCCGTTTAAAAGGTTTTTACCAGCTGGATGTAAGGGTAGATAAAAAGTACCCTTTTAAGAAATTTAACCTTAACGTATATTTGGACATTCAGAATTTAACTTACAACAAATACGAAACCCAAGCACAGCTGGTGCTAGACCGCGATGCAAATGGCAATCCGCAAGATGCCTTGGGAGATCCGACACGTTTCAGAACAAAACTATTAACCAATACCAGTGGCAATATACTGCCAACAATAGGGGTAATCTTCGAATTATAATTATGGGAAAAAAAGGAGTTTTATTAGTTAATTTGGGTACACCAGATAGTCCGGAAGTTAAAGACGTCAAAAAGTACCTCGACCAGTTTTTAATGGACGGTCGTGTAATTGATATTCCCAAGTTTAACCGTACCCTATTGGTTAAAGGCATCATTGTGCCATTCCGCAGTCCAAAAACCGCCAAACTGTACAAAGAAATTTGGAATGAAAAAGGTTCGCCATTGCTTTATTATAGCAAAATACAGGCGCAACAGCTTCAGGAAAGGCTCGGCGACGATTATCAGGTAGAGTTGGCCATGCGCTATCAAAACCCTTCTATCGAGGCTGCCTTGACTAAATTAAAGGCAGGCTTGGTCGAAAGCATCAAGGTAATTCCCTTGTTTCCGCAATATGCCTCTGCCAGTACCGGCTCGGTTATGCAGCTGGTGATGGAGTTGGTGGGCAAGTGGGCTACCATACCGAATATCAGCTTTGTCAATTCTTTTCACGATAACCAGTTAATGATAGAGGTTTTTGCAGAAAATGCGAGGAAACACCATCCCGAAACCTTTGATCATGTGTTGTTTAGTTTTCATGGTTTGCCAGAACGTCAACTGCTCAAGTGCGATCATACCGGAAACTTC
>JBCNPG010000235.1:0-5558 GCA_039593445.1 Pedobacter sp. | reverse complement strand
GATACAGCAATTGGTAGTGGGCATGAAAGAAGAACTAGAAAAAATTAAAGAACAACTACTCAACGTGTTGTAAGGTTAGAGGTTGTAAAGTTGCAATGTACGTCGCATTCAACCTCCCAACCTTTTAACATGATAACATTATAACATTATACGATGCAAGGCAAACTCATCATATTTTCGGCACCCTCAGGAGCTGGCAAAACCACTATCGTTAGACATCTTCTGACCAAGTTCCCACAGCTTAGCTTCTCCATTTCGGCCACCACGCGCGAATTGAGAGGAAACGAAAAGCATCAGAACGACTACTATTTCATTACCAAGGAAGAATTTCTGCATAAAGTGGCGCATCAAGAATTTGTAGAGTTTGAAGAGGTCTATAACGGCACGTTTTATGGCACTCTCCGTTCGGAAATCGAGCGCATTTGGAACGAAGGCAAACACGTGATTTTCGACATCGACGTAGAGGGAGGCTTGCGCCTGAAACGAAAATACGAAAACGATGCCTTGGCCATCTTTGTGCAGCCACCATCGCTAGAGGTGCTCAAAGAGCGCTTAACCGGTCGTGGCACCGACAGCCAAGAAAAATTGCAGGAGCGCTTTGCCAAAGCCGAAAAAGAACTGCAGTATGCCGATAAATTTGATGTTGTGCTTAAAAACTTCGACCTAAAAACCGCCTGCGCCGAGGCCGAGAAATTGGTTGGCGATTTTCTCGCTAAATAGTTTACAGTTGGCGATAATGGCGACTATTTCATATTTTTATGCTTTGCGACTTCGCACACTTTGCGGTTAAACCTTAATTTCGGCCCCAATGTCTGAAAAACAACTGAAAACCGGCCTCTTCTTCGGCTCCTTTAATCCCATCCATATCGGACACCTGATTATTGCCAACTACATGGCTACTTTTAGTGGTTTGAAAGAAGTTTGGCTGATAGTTTCTCCACATAATCCGCTGAAACTGAAAAGCGGTTTGGCCAACATGTACGACCGTTTGGAAATGGCTAAACTGGCAACCGAAAATGCGTCGCAAATCAAGGTTAGCGATATCGAATTTAAGCTGCCACAGCCCTCTTATACCATTGATACCCTAACCCATCTGCACGAACGCTACCCAGAAAGGGAGTTTGTACTCATTATGGGGGCCGACAATCTTGTATCGTTTAAAAAATGGAAGAACTATGAAGTACTGCTTAAGGACTATCATATTTTCGTTTATCCACGTCCAGGCGCCGATGTGAGCGAATGGGAAAGCCATCCTTCCATCACCTTTACCGATACGCCCGAAATGGAAATTTCTTCAACATTTTTGCGCAAAGCGATCAAAGACAAGAAAAACGTGCAATTTTTTGTTCCCGATAAGGTGCTGGAGTTTATCGAGAAGAAAAATATGTATCGCTAGTTCGGTAAGCTGAAAGATTTTTTTACGGTGCATTTTTAATCATGGCCGACAACCTTTAGCAATTTGCTGGTGGGGATTTGCAATCCCGATTTCTGATGCCCGAGGATTTATAATCCGGCAGCAACTAGCCGGCCTTGAACAACAAAAACACGGTTGGCTTTTTGTGCAGGTCGATTTTCTCTTGTCGCCATGCGCCTACGGCTTGGGTTTTGATCATTTCATCTTCGGCGTTGATATTGCAGGCAATGCACAACTGGGTACTACCATGGCAGTTTTTCAATACGTCATCCAGCAGATGATTGTTCCTGAAAGGCGTTTCCATAAACAGTTGGGTCTGCCTGTTTTTTAGCGACAAACTTTCCAGGTCCTTGATACGTTTTGCACGCTCCACCTTGTCGATGGGCAAATAACCATGAAAGGTGAAGCTCTGCCCGTTAAATCCAGAAGCCATAATTGCCTGGATCATGGAATTGGGACCAACCAATGGCACCACTTTAATTCCCCGCTTGTGCGCTTCGGCCACAATATCTGCACCTGGATCGGCTACCCCTGGACAGCCCGCCTCGCTCATCAGCCCCACATCTACGCCCAACATCAGTTCCTTGAAAAACGGAACCAAGCTGTTGCCCCGCTTGTGCTTGCCATAATCGTGGATAAGCAATTCGCTTTGCGGGGTTTTTAACCCGGCTTCCTTCAAAAACTTGCGGGCGGTTTTCTCGTTCTCCACAATATAGGTTTTAATCGCATTGATGGTGTCAACCAAAAAAGGAGTAAAAGATTTTTGGGCCGCATTTTCAGCCAGCGGAACGGGAATGAGATAGAGTGTACCTTTTTGCATAAACTGTGCTTTAAGCCTACAAAGCTACACTTTAAGCCACGCATTTGGGCCTATGTAGCAAATTTAGTTCCGGCTGCCTTGTTTTCAACACATCCTTAGTACCAATTAATATACTGCGCATAAACACTTAAGTGTCAAGAAATACGTTAAAAGAGAAGAATAAACAAAGATTATTAAGCGCACATTAATCCTTTGTTAAAAATGGTGCTCAAATTGATATACACACAGCGTTAGGTTAATTATAAATTTAAAACACACACAAAATGAAAATCATGATCAAATTGTCGGTAATGTTGGGATTAGTTTTCCTGCTTACCGGAACCACTCAAAAAGTCATGGCGCAAAACGAGGATGTATCCTTGCAATCATTCTATGATGAATTGTCGCCTTATGGCACCTGGATTCAGGATCCGCAATACGGCTACGTTTGGCGTCCTGATGTAGACCAAGACGAATTTAGGCCTTATTATACCAATGGCCGGTGGGCCATGACCGAATATGGCAATACCTGGGTATCAAACTACGATTGGGGCTGGGCTCCTTTCCACTATGGCCGTTGGGTATACAACCGCTATAACCAATGGATTTGGATTCCAGATACCATTTGGGGACCTGCCTGGGTAACTTGGAGAAGTGGCGGTGGCTATTACGGCTGGGCACCTTTGGGTCCAAGTATCAGCATCGGTATCAACATTGGCCATGGCGGTTACCGCGTACCTGATTTTTGCTGGAACTTTATTCCATACAGCAATATCTACTACAACAGCTATCCGCGTTACTATGCAAGCAGAAACCGTGTTTATATCCAAAATACCGTAATCATCAACAACACTTATGTGCGTGGCAGCAGGACTTATTACACTGGCCCTAGAGCCGATGACATTAGGCGTGCAACCAACCAAAACGTAACCATCTACAACATCAATAGAAGCAGCAGGCCTGGTGCCAGCAGGGTAGAAAACAATACCGTGAACATTTATAACCCACGTCCGGGCAGAGGCGATGTAAACAACAACAACGCTGCACCAAGAAACGTGGTACAAGGCAACATTAACCGTGGCCCTATTGACAGAGATAACAATGGTATGGCCAACACCCGTCCAACCAGAGGTGAAAATGGAAATGTGTTTGGCGACAGGAATAATGGCAACGGTATGGCTAACCGTCCAAACAGAGGCGAAAATGGCAACGGATTTGACGGCCGAAACAATGGCAACATGTCTACCCGTCCAAGCAGAGGCAACAACAACGAAATGAATGCTCCGCAAGGCCGAGATAACCGTGTAGGCGTGGCTCCAACTGGCGACAATAATGTGCTGCAAAGATCTGGTGGTTTTGATAGGAGCCGCGAAAACGGCAACGACCAGCCACAACGTGTTGACCGAGGACAAATGCCTCAAATGCCACAAAGAATGGAACGTGGCCGCGAGCAACAAATGCAACCTCAGCCACAACAACAACGTGTTGAGCGTCCGCAACCTATGCAACAAGCGCCACAACCAAGAATGGAAAGACCGCAACCACAAATGCAGCCTCAACGCAGTGAGCGTGCCCAACAAGCACCTCCACAAAGAAGTTCAGGTTCTGAAGGCCGTGGTAGCCGTGGCGAAGGCGGCGGTGGCGGTGGCCGACCAGGCAGAGGCTAAAAACAACTTTAAGAATAATTAATTTTTTAGGAAAGCGAATCGAAAGGTTCGCTTTCTTTATGAAATGGGATTTTGATGGCTCAGATCAGCATAAAACTCGTCTTCTCTCCTAAGCAGCTCTAGCTTCTTTTCGTCAACAACAATGGTATTAGACCAGTTGTCGTGCCAAGGCGAACAAGGTGTACCCAATGCACTCAAGGCATTAAAAGGAACGGCTCTTACAAAATTTCGGATTAAGGCTTTTTCGAAAGTTAGGGTTTCGCCATTGAGGGCCATTGCCCTGGTTCCGGTGATCAGTTTTCCCAACGACTTGCCTTGGAAGCACATCTCTATCAGAAACATGATCAGCCCATAGAAAAACAAGGTGATCAATCGATCTACGATGGGGTTGACTTCCAATCCGCTCACGCTATTCGGATATAAAATTTCGAGTACCATGGCTATAAAAAACAAAACGATGTAGAAGACGACTATATCAATCAAATAATTAGCCAGCCTTTTTCCTGAACTCGCCCTGCAATATTCCAAATTCATGTCTTTCGTTGTCATAGAATGCGTTTTTTAGATTTAAAGATATGGGCATTAAAATACAATTATTTCACTAAAATGCACGATGGGCAGCGGGTTTCTTAACGCAACACCATATCCACATACCAAATGATGAGCAATATTCGGGTATTCTTTAAAAATCCGTACCTTTGCAACGCATGAAACAAACTACAGCCCTTTTGTTCCCACTCCGCTTTTTATAAAGCCTGCTGTTTAACGTTAAATAGGTTTCTGCCAATCACCTCAATACAAATCCATGGTTAATCCTGAAATAGAAAAAAGAAAGACATTTGCTATTATTAGTCACCCCGATGCGGGCAAAACAACACTAACCGAGAAGTTTTTGCTCTTTGGTGGTGCAATCAATACCGCTGGTGCCGTGAAGCGCAACAAAGCCAATCAAAGCAGTACTTCCGATTTTATGGAAATCGAAAAGCAGCGTGGCATTTCGGTGGCTACCTCGGTGATGGGCTTTGAATACAATGGCAAAAGAATCAACATTCTCGATACACCGGGCCACAAGGATTTTGCCGAAGACACCTATCGTACGCTGTCGGCAGTAGATAGCGTGATTTTGGTGGTCGACTGTGTAAAAGGTGTGGAGGAACAGACCGAGAAATTGATGGGCGTTTGCCGGATGCGCAACACACCGGTAATTATTTTCATCAACAAGATGGATCGCGAGGGTAAGGAACCCTTCGATCTGTTGGACGAAATAGAGAACAAGCTGAACATCAGCCTTTGCCCGCTGAGCTGGCCAATTGGCCAAGGCCATACCTTTAAAGGCGTGTACAGCATTTACAATAATCACCTGAACCTATTCAACTCCGACAAAACCAAGGTTACCGATTCGGTAGTGGCCGTTAACGACCTGAAAGACGAGGCTTTACTGGATTATCTGAAGGAAAGCGAAGTAAAAAGCCTACAGGACGATGTAGAATTGGTAGATGGCATTTATGGCCAGGTAGACAAATCGCTGTATACCGAGGGCTTATTGGCTCCGGTATTCTTTGGCAGCGCCATCAACAACTTCGGCATCAAAGAACTGTTGGACACTTTTATCGACATTGCGCCGAGCCCGAAACACCGTGAAGCGGAAGAACGCGATGTAAAGGTAGAAGAAAAGAAC
>JBCNPG010000234.1:0-5561 GCA_039593445.1 Pedobacter sp. | reverse complement strand
GAAGAGCAGGACAAAGGCTTGGCCTTGAGCCATCCGGCAGTGAAAAACCGCATCGTAAACGCGGCTTTGCAAACCGACGTAAAAACCAACCCTTCGCCAATTTATTCGCAAAGCGTATTGCAAAAAATTACTACCGGTAATTTTGACGACGATATGCCAAAAATTGCCAATTACGATTGGGTGATCGAAGTGGTTGTAGAAAACCTCGATATCAAGAAAAAAGTTTTTGAACAGGTAGAACAATTCCGCAAGCCTGGAACCCTCATTACATCAAATACATCCGGCATTCCGATCCACTTAATGGCCGAAGGCAGGAGTGATGATTTTAAGGCCAACTTCTGCGGGACGCACTTTTTTAATCCGCCACGTTACCTGAGGCTGCTCGAAATCATCCCTACGCCTTACACCAAGCCAGAACTGGTTGATTTCTTATTGCACTACGGCGATAAGTTTCTGGGCAAAACAACGGTGCTGTGCAAAGATACACCGGCATTTATTGCCAACAGGGTTGGGGTTTACTCGATCATGGCCTTGTTGCACCTGGTGGAGAAAATGGGACTGACCGTTGAAGAAGTGGATAAATTTACTGGTCCAGCCTTAGGCAGGCCAAAATCAGCTACTTTTCGTACCACCGATGTGGTGGGGCTCGACACCATGATCAAGGTAGCCAAAGGCCTGTACGATAATTGCCCTAATGATAAGGCCCATGATTTGTTCCAGTTGCCTGCTTATGTGAAAAAAATGGAAGAAAACAACTGGTTGGGCGATAAAACCAAGCAGGGTTTCTATAAAAAGACCAAAAATGCCGAAGGCAAAACCGAAATATTGGCACTCGACCTGAAAACACTCGAGTATCGTCCGCAGGAGAAAGTCAAATCGGCCACGCTAGACCTTACCAAGGGCATCGAAAACGTAAAAGACCGTATGAAGGTTTTTGCGGCTGGCAAAGATAAGGCCGGCGAACTGTTTAGGGCTTCTTTCTTCGGATTGTTCGAGTACGTATCCGACCGCATTCCTGAAATTTCAGACGAATTATATCGCATAGACGATGCCATGCGGGCCGGTTTTGGCTGGGATTTGGGCCCATTCGAAGTTTGGGATGCCGTTGGGGTTGCCGAAGCCATTGAAGGCATGAAAAAATATGGCCATCAGCCTGCGGCATGGGTAGGCGAGATGCTGGAAGCCGGTCATACTTCGTTTTATAAAGTAGAAAACGGAATTAAAAAATATTATGACATCCCGTCAAAAAGCTATCAAGAAATTCCGGGTACAGCCGATTTTATCATTTTGGACAACCTCAGGGCGAACAAGGTGCTCTGGAAAAATGCCGGTGCCTCGATTATCGATTTGGGCGATGGCATCATCAATGTAGAGTTCCACTCGAAAATGAATACCATTGGTGGCGACACCCTGTCGGCCATTAACAAGGCAATAGATATGGCCGAAAAAGATTACCGTGGGGTAGTTATTGGCAATGACGGAGCTAATTTCTCGGCAGGTGCAAATGTAGGCATGATCTTCATGATGGCTGTAGAACAGGAATGGGAAGAATTGAACATGGCGATCAGGATGTTCCAAAATACTTCTATGCGCATCCGCTATTCATCAATTCCAGTTGTGGTGGCGCCACATAACCTGACTTTGGGCGGTGGCTGCGAGTTCAGTCTCCACGCCGACTTTGTGCAACTCAATGCCGAAACTTACATGGGGTTGGTAGAGTTTGGCGTGGGTGTAATTCCAGGCGGCGGCGGCACCAAGGAGTTTGCGTTGAGGGCTTCTGATGAATATCATGCCGATCAGATTGTGCAAAACACGCTCAAGGATCGTTTCCTCACTATCGGTATGGCCAAAGTGTCGACCTCTGCGGTAGAAGCGGCCGAATTGGGTTACCTGCAAAAAGGCAAATATGGCATCAGCATGAACAGAAGCCGTTTAATTGCCGATGCGAAAGCCAAAGCCATTGAACTTGCTGATGCAGGATATACCAAGCCGGTGCAGCGCAAAGACATCAAGGTTTTGGGCAAGCAAGGCCTAGGCATTGTGTATGCAGGAGCCAACAGCATGTATGCCGGCCATTATATCTCGGAACACGATAAAAAGATTTCAGAGAAACTGGGCTGGGTAATGTGTGGCGGAGATTTGTCGTCGCCAACCGAAGTTAGCGAACAATACTTGCTAGACTTGGAGCGCGAAGCTTTTTTGTCGCTATGCGGCGAAAGAAAAACACTGGAAAGAATACAGTCTATCGTAACGAAAGGTAAACCGTTGAGGAACTAGGATGTGCGTATAGAGATTTGAGTATAGCGATAAGCGTATAGAAACAGGAAAAAATCAATTCCCTAGCATAACCGACTAAATACTTATGAAATGCATAATATAAAAGATTTAAAGATTTGGCATAAGGCGATTGATTTGGCAGTGAGGATTTACGAAGTTACTTCGGATTATCCGGTTGATGAACGCTATGGCTTAATAACCCAATCCAGACGCAGTGCTGTTTCAATTCCCTCAAATGTTGCTGAGGGAGCAGGGCGAAATACAAAGGGCGAGTTCAAGCAGTTCTTAGGTATTGCTAATGGCTCGTCATATGAGTTACAAACGCAATTGGTAATTGCTGAAAGACTTGGATTTGTAGACGAACAAGTAGCGGGGAAGCTTCTCGATAATATTGATGAATTACAGAAAATGAATTATAAACTTCAAGGTGCTTTAAAATAATAAATTTTGTTAGGCGAATATATCTCAATACTCGTTACGCAATACGCACTACTAGATACTATAAAATGGAAGCATACATAATAGCAGGACTTAGAACAGCCGTGGGCAAGGCCCCGAGGGGTGTATTCCGCTTTACAAGGGCTGATGATTTGGCGGCAGATGTAATCAGGGCTTTGGTGGCCTCGGTTCCTAACCTGGACAAGGCCGAAATAGACGATGTGATTGTCGGCAATGCAACGCCAGAAGCCGAGCAGGGCTTAAATGTGGCCCGTATGATTAGTTTAATGGGGCTCGATACCGATAAGGTGCCTGGCGTAACCGTTAACCGCTACTGCGCATCTGGTTTAGAAACCATTGCTACGGCGGTGGCGAAAATCAAGGCTGGTATGGCCGATTGCATCGTGGCCGGTGGCGTAGAAATCATGTCGGGCATGCCATTTGGGGGCTGGAAACTGGTGCCAAATGCTGCGGTTGCCAAAAACAATCCAGATTGGTATTGGGGCATGGGACTAACCGCCGAAGCCGTGGCTAAAGAATATCAGGTAAGTCGCGAAGATCAGGACGAGTTTTCTTACCGTTCGCACCTGAAAGCAGTGGAAGCCATCAAGAATGGCCACCTTAAAGATGGCATTTTGCCTATTACCGTAAACGAAACCTATTTGGACGGCAACTTGAAAAAACAAACCCGTTCTTATGTGGTCGATACCGATGAAGGCCCTCGTGCCGATACCACACTTGAACGTTTGGCCAAATTAAAACCAGTCTTTGCCGCCGACGGTTGCATTACTGCGGGTAATTCTTCGCAAACTTCTGACGGCGCTGCGTTTGTATTGGTGGTTTCGGAAAAGAAAATGAAAGAACTGGGCGCCACACCAATTGCGCGCTTGGTGAGTTATGGCATTGCTGGCGTACCGCCACGTATTATGGGTATTGGTCCCATCGAGGCGATCCCGAAAGCGCTGAAGCAAGCCGGAATGAAGCAAGACGATATCGACCTGATTGAATTGAATGAAGCTTTTGCTTCGCAATCCTTGGCGGTTATCAGAACCTTGGGCTTGGATCCTCAAAAAATAAACGTCAATGGAGGCGCAATTGCCTTGGGCCATCCACTGGGTTGCACGGGTGCCAAACTCTCGGTGCAGCTGTTCAACGAACTGAAAAGACAAAACAAAAAGTATGGCATGGTAACCATGTGCGTAGGTACAGGCCAGGGAGCAGCGGGGATTTTTGAATTGCTTTAGAAAAATAGAATTGCGTAGTGCGTATTGAGAAATAGCTCAAAGCACGAAATCATAACATATTTGTAAACAATGGGCATATCGTCTCAGTACGCTATACTCGATACACAATACTAACATGGAAAAAACAATAAAAGGTGGTGAATTCCTAATTGCAGAAACCCGATACCAGGATGTATTTATTCCTGAAGAATTTGATGAAGAGCAACAGATGATTGCACAAACCTGTCGCGATTTTTTGGCAACAGAGGTTAATCCGATATTAGACCGTATCGATAGCCAGGAAGAGGGACTGATGCCTTCGCTGATGGACAAAGCTGGCGAATTGGGGCTTTTGGGCGTTTCAATTCCGGAGGAGTATGGCGGTTTTGGAAAAAATTTCAATACCTCGATGCTCGTAGCCGATGTTTGTGGCGCAGGCCATTCGTTTGCCGTGGCGCTATCAGCCCATACCGGTATAGGTACCTTGCCCATTCTTTATTATGGTAATGAAGCCCAAAAAGCCAAGTATATTCCCAAATTGGGAACCGGCGAGTGGAAAGCCTCTTACTGTCTGACAGAACCCAATTCGGGCTCTGATGCCAATTCGGGCAAAACCAAAGCCAAGTTATCGGCCGATGGCAAGCACTACATCATCAATGGACAAAAAATGTGGATTACCAATGGTGGTTTTGCCGACATTTTCATTGTTTTTGCCAAAATAGATGACGATAATAACCTAACGGCATTTATTGTAGAGAAGGAATTTGGCGGCATCACCATGAACCCTGAAGAACACAAAATGGGAATTAAAGGTTCATCGACACGCCAGGTATTCTTTAACGACTGCCCTGTGCCGGTAGAGAACATGCTGTCGGAAAGGGAAAATGGTTTTAAGATTGCCGTAAACATCCTGAACATTGGCCGTATCAAGTTGGCTGCTGCTGCCATTGGCGGCTCTAAAGAAGTGGTGAACCAGGCGGTTAATTATGCCAACGAGCGTATCCAGTTCGATAGGCCGATTTCAAAATACGGGGCGATCCGCTATAAATTGGCCGAAATGGCTACCAAAATCTATGCGGTTGAATCGGCAAACTACAGGGCCGGACAAAACATAGACGATGCCTACGATGCTTTGGTGGCTGGTGGCATGGAGGCAGGCAAAGCCAAACTCAAATCGACGGAGCAGTTTGCGGTAGAGTGCGCCATTTTAAAAGTATGGGGATCGGAAGTGCTGGATTATGTAACCGATGAGGGCGTACAGATTTATGGTGGCATGGGCTTTTCGGCCGATGCACCGATGGACAGGTCGTACCGTGATGCCCGTATCAACCGTATTTTTGAAGGCACCAATGAAATTAACCGTTTGTTAACCGTTGATATGATGTTGAAAAGGGCCATGAAGGGTGAATTAGACCTGATGACCCCAGCTACGGCAGTGGCCAACGAACTGCTATCAATTCCTGATTTCGGCGAAGAAGATACCACGCTTTTTGCTGCGGAAAAGAAAATCATTCAAAACCTGAAAAAAGCAACCCTGATGGTGGCTGGCGCTGCGGTACAAAAACTGATGATGAGCCTTTCTAAGGAACAGGAAATCTTGATGAACATTGCCGGCATGGCCAG
>JBCNPG010000233.1:0-5568 GCA_039593445.1 Pedobacter sp. | reverse complement strand
GCAATCTGCCTGCACTCATGCAGCGAAAGCTTGAAGTAGAGTTCGGTAATCTGGTGGTACATGATGAAGATTTCCTCGTCTGGAAAAGGCGTTTTGGGGCTTTGCAGGCTCAGCAACGTATCCAGGTGGATGTAATCCCAATAGGTAAGGAAATCGGCATACAGCAGGCCGTCGAGGTAGGAAGCCATATCCTGTCCCATAGCCTCGTATTTTTCTTGAAGCTTGTCAAGCTTGCTTTTGATTTCTGGCGTAAAATCCATGATATTCTATTTGAAAAGGCCAATTGTTAAAACAACAAAAGCCATTAATTAAATCTGTTATTTAGATGAATGAAGTATCGTAACGAGGGATTTAATGGGCCTAGCTAGGCCTTGCAATAACCAGACTGATAATGCCGGCCCACTTCCAGGCTTTAAAAGCATCGGCAAATCTGAAAATGGCGAGGGATAGGTTTCTCATGGTTGCTAATCGGATGCAATTTAGGGAAAATAATTAAGACGACCGACCCTGCAAGCTAGGAGGGAAAAGATGGATTAAAAATCCAAGACTATCAAGGTCGAGATGGCAGATCTCGACCAGCTTGATTAATACAGTACCCTAAACTTGATGGTATGGTCTATTTTTTTGAGCGATTTGAACAACTGCTTGTCGTACTCGGCATTGATGTCGGTAATGGCGTAGCCCAAAGTGGCATTGGTCATTAAGAACTGCCCCACAATATTGATGTTGTGCTTGGCAAAAATGGTATTGATCTGTGCCATAATGCCCGGTACGTTTTTATGGATATGGATCAAGCGGTGCGACTTGTCTATGGCAGGCAGCTGCAGGTTCGGAAAATTACAGCTCAAGTAAGTGGTGCCCTTGTTCATGAAATCGATCATTCTTTTGGGCAGAAAGGAAACATTGCGCGGATTGGCTTTAGGATCGTCGAATACCACAATGCCCATATCGTTGCAGGTTTGCAGCGAGAATTTGTTTTTGGCATTGCCTAGGTAGCCAATGGTTTTGAGCTTCACGGCACGCCTGAGCTTGTCGTCCTCAATCTTTTCGCCATCAGCCAGTAGCATCATGCCAACATCGCCTACATATTTCTCTTCAAAAGTGGTTTTATGCCTGATCGAGAGCCCGTCTTTTTTAAGCAGGGCAATGCTTTCGGCAGGCACATCGCCTATTACAAGGCAAAGGATCCTGTTTTTAGGATAGGAAATGGCGCGTGGTAGGTTATTTACATACAAAAACTCATCAAAGCTTGGCGTAACATGGTCGGCTTTCGAAACGATGCTTTCGCGGGCAATATTTTCAGTAAAGGCAAAAAACTTTTTAATCAGGCCGCTTTCGCGCAGCTGAAAATCAGAATAGCCATCGCCAATGCCATATAGGTCGCCCTGCAAGTCCAACTGGCGCATCAGCTTCACCTTGCCCCCCTCTTCGCTTAGCGGGTTGGCATGGTCGTAATCAATAATTTTGCCATCGCCGGTGGTCACAAAGGTATTGGCATAAATATTCTCCTTTTTAATGTGGTATTGGCTTACTACGGGTGTGATGAATTCCTTAAATCCGCCAGAAACGATCAGCACCTCATCGGCATGTTTCTTAAAAAAGGCCTTGTTGCGCGAAAAGGAACTCGAAACCTTTTTCTTTAGGCGGGTAACCAGCTGTTTGAGGTGGGTTTCGTTGGCCTCGAGCAGCCTTACGCGTTGGGCCAGGCTTTCCGAAAAAGAAAGCTTGCCTTCCATGGCCAAATTGGTATAGTCTTCGATTTGCTGAAAAATAGCCTCTTTGTTGGGGTGTTTGCTTAAGGAGATACGGGCTAACTCATCCAGGGCTTCAACCTGAGTAAATGTGCTATCAAAATCGATAATGTAAAAGGCTTTCTTCAACATGGCTACGGAATAAATAAAGGTTTGCTCAAGCAAAAGCAAATGGCCTGCTTCTGTTGGGCGCAAAGATAGCAATACTTGTTGTTCTTGGCCAAAAGCCAGCAACTTATTTCAGGGCTTCGCAAACTTCCAGTATGCTGGTTTGCAAAGGCTTGAACCTGATAGGTACCGTATTGCAGATCTTGGCATTGCTGTAGTAGCTATGGTTAAAGCTGCTGCGGGCGGCGTCTTTGGTCAGTGCTGGAGCTTTCCGGGTAAACCACGAGGCAAGTTTGGCGGCGCGCCAGGCAATGCCCAGCATCCAGGGTTTGGCTTCGGTTGATGGTGCTTTGATGCCAAAGCCCTTGGCAATGGCCGCGAAAAAATCCTTGTAATTGAGGTTGTCGGCCGAGAGGGTGTAGCGTTCGCCGGTTATTGGGCTGTCCATGAGCAAAATCATGCATTTGGCCACATCTTCTACATCTACAATGCCCGTAGCACCATCGGTATAAAACTTTAGCCCGTCTTTAACCAGTTTAAAAATAGCGCCACTACCCGTAAAACCTGCATTTTTGCCAATGATAACGGATGGATTAACGATAACGGCATCCAAGCCCTCGGCTATGCCGCGCCATACCTCCATTTCGCCCTCGTATTTGGAAATGGCATAGGAATGCACATTCGGATCGTATTCCCAAAAATCCTTTTCGGTAATCTGCTCGCCTTTTTTGGCATTGCCCAAGGCCGCTACCGAACTCACATGCAAAAGCCTTGCTCCATGTTCCAGGCAAAGGTTAACGATGTTGGCAGTACCCTCGATATTTACTTTTAGCAGCTTGGCTTTGTCTTTAGGATCGAAGGAAATAAAGGCGGCACAATGATAAACCTGGGTAATGCCCTCAAAAGCATCGGCCAGCGTTTCGGGCTCGTTAATATCGGCAATGCGCCATTCTACCAAAGGGTTGTCTTTGATCAGCGCTGGAATATTGGCCGTACTTCGCCTGATGGCCCGCACCTGTAATTGCTTTGCCGTTAGCTGCCTGATCAGTTCTGCTCCTAAAAAGCCCGTTGCGCCGGTTACCAGTATCATATCATTTTTTTTAGGGAGTTCATTAAAATATGCGCCCAAAAATAGATATTTGATGCCAACATTCATACCGCCATTATGTCCTTATCAGATTTTTTTTCGCCGATCAATCCCGAAAAATTTAGTCCCAAACAAGGGTTTTATACTAGTCAACTGGGATTGAAGGCCAGTTTTTACACCGATCAATTTCCCGATCTGGAAGAAAAGCAATATGATATTGCCATTTTTGGGGTAAACGACGACCGCGGAGCCATCAACAACAACGGCTGTGCCTTGGCCGCCGATTACTTCAGGGCGCAGTTTTACGCGCTTAACGAAGGCGCATTTACTTCCAAGATCATCGATTTGGGCAATATCATTGCCGGAAAGGAAGTGTCTGATACTTATTTTGCGGTGAAAACCGCCGTAGCCGAATTGGTGAAAATGAATATCCTGCCTGTTATCATCGGTGGCGGGCAAGACATTACCTATGCCCAGTACATGGCCTATGAGCACCTGGAGCAAAAAGTAGACCTGGTGGTGGTCGATTCAAAGTTCGATTTGGACGAAGACGAGCACGAGGGGGTAGAAACCACTTCTGTTTCTTACCTGAGCAAGATTTTTCTGCACCAGCCCAATTACCTGTTCAATTTCAGCAATATCGGCTACCAAACCTATTTTGTAAATCAGGATAGCCTGAAGGTAATGGACAAGCTTTATTTTGATGTACACCGCTTGGGCGAATTTTTGCCTGATATGACCTTGACAGAGCCGATCATCCGCAATGCGAACATGATCAGTTTTGATTTGGGGGCCATCCGCTCTTCCGATGCCTGTGCCAATATCAATGCCGGACCCAATGGTTTCTATGGCGAAGATGCCTGCCGTATTGCCCGTTATGCAGGGATGAACGACAAGCTGACCTCGATAGGCTTTTACGAGTTCAATCCGGCCTACGACAGAAATGGCCAAACCGCCATGCTGTTGGCGCAGATGGTCTGGTATTTCCTGGAAGGTTTCTACAACCGCAAGCAGGATTTTCCGCTGACGCCAAAATCGCAGTACATCATTTACCGAACCAGTTTAAAAGACGGCTCGGGGGAGATGAATTTTGTAAAGAGCAAGCGCTCTGACCGCTGGTGGATGCAGGTGCCCTATCCGTCGGGCATTTCAAAAAACGAGCGCTACCATTTGGTGCCGTGCCGTTACGAAGACTATAACACTGCCGTGAATGGCGAAATGCCCAACCTGTGGTGGCGTACCTACCAGAAGCTCAGCTAATTTTACAAAAGAATTAAGCGTACATTTTGGGCGTTTTACTATATTTGATACTTCAAGCACCTAAACCTTATTTATAAAACAATGAAAAAATTAATCTTATCAGCCGTATGCCTTTTACCTATGGGCGTAATGGCGCAAGAGCCTTTTGCAATTAAGGGCGATGTGAAAGGCTTAAAAACCGGCGACAAAGTTTTCCTTATCTATGCTGACGGAGGCCAACGAAAAACTGACTCGGCAGTAGTAAACAATGGCGCTTTCGAGTTTAAAGGCACTGTAAAAGCACCTACAAACGGCAACCTGTTCCTCAATAAAAATCCTTATGTAAATCGTCCTGCAAAAGGCGAAGTGTTGGATATGAAAGGTTTCTACATCGAACCAACTACGTTTAAGGTTGAAGGTACGGACTCGTTGAAACATGTGAAAATCGTAGGTTCTAAAATCAATGACGATAATGCAAAGTTGGCTGCAATGATGAAGCCGGTTGACGCTAAAATCGAAGTGTTGATGAAAGAGTACAATGCCTATACGCCAGAACAGCGGAAGGATGAAGCTTTCATGGAAGCCTTTTACGATAAATATGAGGCTTTGAATAAAGAAAAGAACCCTTATTATGAAAAATTTGTAACTGAAAATCCAGACGCCTACATTTCTTTGGTTTCAGTGAGGAGCATGATGGGTTCTGATTTTGATCCAAAGGCTGTAGAGCCGGCATTCATGAAGCTTTCGGCGGCGTTAAAGGAAACAGAGACTGGAAAAAGAATAAAGTCTACCATTGATGGCGCTAAGAAAACGCAGGTAGGCATTGTTACTGATTTTTCACAAAACGACAAAGATGGTAAGTTGGTAAAATTGTCGGATTTCAGAGGTAAATATGTATTGGTAGATTTCTGGGCAGCATGGTGCGGTCCATGCAGACAAGAAAATCCTAATGTTGTAGAAGCTTACAATAAATTTAAAGATAAGAATTTTACGGTATTGGGTGTTTCTTTAGATGGAATGACCGATAAAACCAGAACCACCAAGGAAGATTGGTTGAAAGCGATTAAAGACGATAATTTAACTTGGACTCATGTTTCTGACCTAAAAGGATGGGATAACGAAGTGTCTAAAGGCTATGGTGTTCAAGGTATTCCCTTCAACTTTTTGGTTGATGCCAAAGGAAAAATTGTTGCTAGAAATCTTCGTGGAGCAGCCTTGCAGAAAAAACTAGAAGAATTGTTAGGTGGTAAAACCAAATAAGGACACTGCTGCCATTAAAAAAAGCCCTCGCGTTTCTAGCGGGGGCTTTTTGTTTTCCGATTAACTACGAAGGCCAGATTGGGCATTCAGATGTTGAAATAACGCCAGAACTGCATGAGTCCA
>JBCNPG010000232.1:0-5572 GCA_039593445.1 Pedobacter sp. | reverse complement strand
CAGTTCGGCTTTCGATGATGCGGTTGGCAACCGATTCGGTCAGGGCGTGGTCGCGCGAGGTGAACAGCATGGTGCCTTTAAAATCGTTCATGCCATTATTCAGCGCCGTGATCGATTCGAGGTCCAAGTGGTTGGTCGGTTCGTCGAACATCAGGAAGTTGGCTTGTTGCAACATCATCCTCGAGAACATGCAGCGCATTTTTTCGCCTCCAGAAAGTACTTTTACGTTTTTAAGCACTTCTTCGCCAGAGAACAGCATACGGCCAAGGAAGCTTCTCACAAACTGTTCGTCGGCATCGGTACCCGAATATTCGCGCAGCCAATCGACTAGGTTTTCGTTCTTGCCTTCAAAATAGGTTGAATTGTCATTCGGGATATCAGCGGTGCTGATGGTTACGCCAAACTTGAATTCGCCGGTATAATCTTTGTCGTGGCCAGCCAAAATATCGTAGAAGGCAGTGGTGGCCAAGCTGTTTTGTGATAGAACGGCAATTTTATCGCCTTTATTCACCATAAAGCTGATGTTTTTGAACATCACTTCGCCATTGGCCGTTTTGCCCAGGTTTTCTACCTGCAAGATCTGGTCGCCAGCCTCGCGGCCTGCATTGTTGAACATGATGGCCGGATATTTTCGGCTCGAAGCCTTGATCTCCGAAATATCGATCTTGTCCAATGCTTTTTTACGTGAGGTAGCCTGTTTAGATTTAGAGGCATTGGCACTGAAACGCTGGATAAATTCCTGTAGCTCTTTTACTTTTTCTTCTAGTTTCTTATTCTGGTCGCTGCGCTGTTTCAGGGCCAACTGGCTCGATTCGTACCAGAAAGTATAGTTTCCGGTATAAATGCTCATCTTGCCAAAGTCGATGTCCACAATATGCGTACAAACGGCATCCAAAAAGTGCCTGTCGTGAGAAACCACCAAGACAATATTCTGGTAGTCGGCCAGGAAGTTTTCCAACCAGGCAATGGTATCGATGTCCAAGTCGTTGGTAGGCTCATCGAGCAAAAGAATGTCTGGATTGCCGAAAAGGGCCTGTGCCAAAAGCACGCGTACTTTTTGGTTACCATCCAATTCCTTCAGCAATTTATAGTGGTGTTCTTCTTTGATGCCCAGGTTGCTCAATAGGGTAGCTGCATTGCTCTCCATGTTCCAGCCGTCCTTTTCGGCAAAGAGATTTTCCAGCTCGCCGGCACGTTCGCCATCTTTTTCCGTAAAATCTTCTTTCAGGTAAATGGCGTCCTTTTCCTTCATGATGTCGTAAAGTTCCTTATGGCCCATCATAACGGTTTCGATAACAGAAAACTCGTCAAATTCGTAGTGGTTCTGCTTCAATACGGCCATACGTTCGCCAGGCGTAAAAGCTACACTACCCGTAGTGGCACTTACATCGCCAGAAAGTATCTTTAAAAAAGTGGATTTACCTGCGCCATTGGCCCCAATTACGCCATAGCAGTTGCCATGGGTAAACTTAAGGTTAACTTCTTCAAAAAGAGTGCGTTTGCCGTAGCGAAGTGATAAATTGGAAACTGAAATCATGTTGCTGAAAAATAAGCTGCAAAGGTACGTAATTTTTTTGCTTATACCTAAGTTTTTGTGCTTTGCGAGGGCTTGCCAATAACAAAAAAGGCAACCTTTTTAAGATTGCCTTGTTATTGTAGGTTTTAATGCTTAATTCCAGTTGAAGCGTTTGTGGCCATCATTATTCGAGAAAGAGATTTCTGTAGCCACCTTGAATTCGGAAGCTACGCCTTTGCCTTCGTACATGGCAGGAACCCAGTCGATTACAAATGCCTTGCTTTTTCCAGATACGCTGATGCTTCTTTTGATTTTGTCGAAAATGTAGTTCACTTGGTATTTTGCCTGTCCATTGGCATCTACCTTAGCTACGATTTCCAGGCTGGTAGGCGTTGCATATTGCATATGCGGCTGCGGGAAAACATCCGATATTTCTTTTTTAAGAAAAGAAACATACTGGTCTAACGGACATACCGGTACGCTGATGCTTGCATTTTTTACGGCTTCAGGGTTCTTGTCTACAATAACGATTTCGGCTTTTTTGATTGCCGTCGTATCGATGAACAAAATCTTTTTCTGGTCGTAATTGTATCTGAGGAACAGGCTTTTGTCGTTGTTGAAACAGTACCAGTTGCCTGTTCTTTTATTGTCTGTATAGCTACCTCTGATGGTTACATTATCTTTGGTATTCTGCACAGAATACGCGCCATGCAATTCGTTTTTGTCGTTAACGTGGTAAATCAGTTTAGAATCATCGATTAGTTTTACTTCTTTCTGGATACCATCAATTAAGGTAAAGGAAAACAGAGAAGCTCCTAGCACCAAAGAAGACAGGATTAAATTTTTCATTTTTATTTGGGTTAGTTTAGTATTTAAAGTTACCTATTTTAGCAAATCCAAACAAGTTTTATGGATAAAATTGAATTGAAAACTATTTTGGCCCAAGCCATTGGAAAGGAAAAGGTAGTTTATTTGTCTACGTTGATGGCAAAACACCGGGTCTCGGCCAAAGACTTGATCGACCTTACCTTTGATAGCGACGAGAAGGTTTCGTTCAGGGCAGCCTGGATATTGGAAAATGTTTACATAGGTCGGCTAGATGACTTTTTGCCTGCAGCAAGCTATTTTTTGGAACGCTTTGCGGCGCAACACAACCTTTCGTGCAGAAGGCATTATGGCAAGATATTGGCGCTCATGACCAAAAAGAATGCGCCAGAAGCCATCAAGGAGGTGTTGGAGAATTATAACTTGGATGCTTTGGTCGAAATCGCATTTGCCTGGCTCATCGATGAAGAAGTGCCGGTTGCCATCAAATCGCACATGCTGAATATTTTAGCTAATTTAAGTGCCAAACAGGATTGGATCAGGGATGAATTGCTTCAAACCATGGATTACCTGGTTGATAAGGAAAGTATTGCTTTTTTTGCGAAGGTAAAACAGATCAGGAAGCAACTCAAGATTAAGTAAGGGGAAATGTACAGTTTGCAATTTGGGCTGATTTTTAACCCTCATCACTTTCAACCTTCAACTTTCTACTTTTTGACTTTCCAACAATTAACAATACAAAGATAAATGGCACAGGCGAAATGCCTATTTTTGGATCATGAACAATATGTACGAAACCATATCCAAAATTATCAGAAACCGCAGGAGCATTTTTCCAGCCAGCTATACGGAGCAGGAAATTCCGGTTGAAGTGATCGAGCAGATTTTGGAAAGCGCTAATTATGCACCGAGCCATAAGCTTACCCAGCCATGGCGTTTTACCGTAATCAGGAAAGAAGGAAAGGCCAAATTGGGCGAGACCCTAGGCCAGCTTTATAAGGCAAATGTGCCCGCAGAGAAGTTTTTGCAGAAAAAATACGACAGTTTTGGCGAGAAGACCGGCCAGGCTTCTTGCATCTTAGCCATTAATATCCAGTTTAACCCAGATAAATTGCCTGCCTGGGAAGAAATTGCCGCAACGGCCTGCGCCGTTCAAAACATGGCGCTAACCGCCGAGGCCTTAAATGTAGGTGCTTATTGGAGTTCGCCGCCATTGATCGAGCATTTGGACGAGTTTTTGGGATTGGCACCAAACGAAAAATGCTATGGACTGTTCTACATGGGCTACCACAACGAAGAAGTACGCGAGTCCAACAGAACGCCCATGGCCGAAAAAGTAACCTGGATCGAAGGCTAGTGGTGTTCGGTTAGTTCTTGGTTAATGGTTGCTTTGAAGGCTGATCGCTCAGGCGATTGCGAACGATCACCCATTCATGCTAGCCAAATATTCAACTTTTCAATCTTCCAACTTTACAACCTTTTAACTTTTCAACTTTCCAACATAAAATTGGACATGAACATCAAAACCTCATTATATCAGTTGTGTTTAGCTTTTGTAGAAAAGCGGATTGAAACAGCCAAAATTGCCCTGCAACAAGCAAGAGAGGCTAGTAACGACGATACCAAGAGCAGCGCCGGCGACAAGTTCGAAACTAGCAGGGAGATGGCCCAGCAGGATATCGAACGCAATATGCGCCTGCTGAGCGATGCAGAAGAGCAATTGAAGGGTTTAGAGCTGATCAAAGAATTGGCGCCAGCAACACAGGTAAGGAACGGCAGTTTGGTGTATACCGATCAAGGCAATTTCTACATCAGCATTAGCGCTGGACAATTACAGCTTGACCATACCGTTTATTTTGCCATTTCGGTGGCATCGCCTATAGGGAAATTATTTGTAGGCAAGCAAAAGGGAGACACAGTAGATTTTAACGGCAAGCGATACCGGATTGAAACGATCCTATAAACAAAAAG
The DNA here is from genome assembly GCA_039593445.1 of Pedobacter sp. Classification (GTDB taxonomy): domain Bacteria; phylum Bacteroidota; class Bacteroidia; order Sphingobacteriales; family Sphingobacteriaceae; genus Pedobacter. The sequence continues at coordinate 1,260 of JBCNPG010000232.1, read as the reverse complement.
CCCCGATTTGGTCGGGGCTTTTGTTAGAAACTGTTTTTAATGCTGTTGCTCAAGGTCTTCGGACTCCAATAGCCACTGGCAATAATCCTTCTGATGGTAAATAATGGGTCTTTTTCGTCGCGCTTGGTGGCTAGCTGAAAGGCCATTCTGAAACCACGTTTTTTAAGCTCCGGAATACCTTCAGCATTCCATAGACCAAATGGGTAGGCAAATTCGGTCATTTTCTTGCCTGTAATTTCTTCCAGTTTTTTGGTAGGCTTGTCTAACTGCTCTTCCCAGTCTTTGCCCGCGTATTTTTTAAAGTTCTTATGGTCGTAGGTATGGCTTCCGATTACGTTGCCTTCTGCAGCCAATTGTTTGATCTGGTCGGCGCTCATGTAGTCAACAAACTTTCCTTTTTTGCCAATGGACACGGTCATGATAAAATAAACTGCTTTGTAGCCGTATTTCTGCAAAGTTGGACGAACCACGGTAAACTGGTCAAGGTCGGTATCGTCGAAAGTAAGCATGATCGGTTTGCTTGGCAATGGCGCACCTGTATTAAGGTAGGCATAAAGTTGGTCAGGCAAAATGGTATGGTAACCGCTATCGGCCAGCATTTTGATCTGGTCTTTAAAATTTTGGATTTCCACAATGTAGTCTTTGCCTACTTTTCCATCGGTTGGCTTCCAGTTGCGCACCTGGTGGTAACATAAAATAGGCACTTGCTTGCGAGCCAAGACGGTTTTGGCATCGGCTACTTTGATATCGCCGGTTGCGGCTTTGGGGGTAGTGCCTGTTTCAGGACTGCTTGCCTGTGCGTTAGCCGTACTATCGGTGCCTGTCTTTGTAGCGCTTGGTTGCGATTTGGATTGACAGCCCAAGGCTAAAACCAGCGAAGCGGCCATCAGTGATAAAAAAGTTTTTCTCATGGTTAATATTTATGTTACAAAACTATGAAAACAAGGGGGATTTGATGCTAAAAATTTAAGGGTGTGGATAAAAATAGGAGATTGGCCATCCAAAAATAGGCGAAACCCAATTTTCCCATCTTTTTTACAATTAAAACTATGGCCAACAGTACATTTTAAATAAATTAGGCGCTTCAATTTATCAATCAACTATGTAATGAAAAAACTTTACTTTCTTTTGTTTTTTGTTTCTCTGTTGGGCCTACAGGCTTTGGCGCAAACCAAAACCATATCCCTCACCGAAACTACCCCCGCTCCTGAAAGAGCAAACTATCAAGCTGCTGCCCGTTTCTCGCCAAATAAGTTGAGA
>JBCNPG010000231.1:0-5597 GCA_039593445.1 Pedobacter sp. | reverse complement strand
GATAAGGTTTTTGGCCAGTTGCTTGCCTTGCTGAATGGCCGCTGGAGCCGCACCGGGATGGCCATTTGGGGTCTCATCGGTGATCATGGCCGCCACATCTCCAATGGCATAAATGTTCTGGTAGCCTTCTACACGGTTGATTTTATCTACTTTAAGCCTGTTGCCGCGTACAATTTTTTCGGTATTGAGGCCTTCGAGCACCACACCTTTTACACCGGCGCTCCAAATTACGGTAGACGAAGCAATGGTTCGGCCATCCACAAAAGTAAGCGTTTTGCCATCATAGCTTTGTACGCGGGTTTCGGTATATACGGTTACCCCCAGTTCTTCCAAAAAGTCTTTCGCTTTTTGCTGGGCTTGTACAGACATGGCACCTAACAGTTCAGGTGAGCCTTCAACCAGGTAAATATTTACCTTATGGATATCTAGTTCGGGATAGTCGTTTTTTAACACGTGTTTTTTGAGCTCGGCAATGGCTCCGGCGGTCTCAACGCCCGTAGGGCCGCCACCAACCACCACAAAGTTGAGGAGTTCGGCCTCCTGTTCAGGCGTTTTTGCGATGAGCGATGCCTCGAGGTTCTGCAAAATGAGGCTGCGCAGGTTTAAGGCTTCGGGAATAGACTTCATGGGCATGGCATTGTGCTCAATTTCAGCCTGTCCAAAGAAATTGCTTGTCGATCCGGTAGCGATGACCAGATGGTCATATTTGATTTCGCCGATGGTGGTTAGCAGGGTATTGCTTTCGGGAATGACCTTTTCTACTTCGGTTACCCTAAAAGTCAGGTTCTTTTGTCCCTTGAATATTTTTCGGATCGGAAAGGCAATCGAATCGGCCTCCAGGCCTCCTGTTGCCACCTGATAGAGCAGCGGCTGAAAGGTATGGTAGTTATGCCTGTCGAGTATGGTAACCTCTACGTTTTTTTTACGGAGTTTTTTGGCCAGCTCTATGCCACCAAAACCACCACCCACAATGACTATTTTCTGCTTTTCGTTTTTCATATCTGATAAACCCATGAGCTTTGCATTTAGTTTAGCAAATATAGAAGTTACTTTAGCATTCGAGCTTAAACCAGTTTAATAATGAAAGGTTTAAGGTAATCTGATTGCAACAAAAAAGGCCCCGAAATTTTCGGGGCCTTTGAAGCTATTTTTTTCGCCTATTTTTTCTTTTCGTTTTTCGACAAATCGATTACGATAGGGGTTGAGATACATAGTGATGAGTAGGTACCGATGATACGTCCGATCAGCAAGGCAAAGATAAAGCCACGGATGCTGTCTCCACCGAAGATGAAGATAACCATCAATACGAAGAATACCGTTAACGAGGTCAAAATGGTACGGCTCAAGGTACTGTTCAATGCAAAGTTGATCAGGTTGTTGCGCTCTTCGCCATATACATCGGCTTTGCCACTTTCGCCCAATTTCTCGCGGATACGGTCAAATACTACCACGGTTTCTGTCATGGTATAACCCATTACCGTTAAGATGGCAGCGATGAAGTCTTGTCCGATTTCCAATGGGAAAGGTAACACGCCATCTAAAATGGTGTAGAATGAAAGTACCAACAATACGTCGTGGAACAAGGCGATAACCGCACCCAAACCATATTGCCATTTTTTGAAACGTACCAAGATGTAGATAAACATCACGATACATGAGAACAAGATGGCGCCGTATGCACCATAAATGATGTCGCTGGCAATGGTAGGGGTTACTTTTTGCGAGCTTTCGATGCTGTATTTCGCACCTAGTTCGTCCAATCCTTTTCTCAAAGCGGTTTCAACCACTTTATCGGCATTCTGGTCTTGGTCGTTGATATGGAAAGGCGTAGTAATTTTTAAAGAGTTGTCGGTGCCGGCTGTTTTTACCAAAGCTTCTTCGCCACCGAAATTAGCCGAAAGCTTTTTCGATACATCTTCGGTGTTCATGGCTTTGTCGAACTTCACCATGTAGGTTCTGCCGCCTTTAAAATCGACACCTAAGTGCAGACCACCATTTTTAACATAGAAAACAACACCCAATACGATAATTAGCGAAGAAATGATATAATAAAGCTTTCTGCGGCCAACAAAGTTGAAGGCAATGTTCTTGAATGCATTCCTCGTTACGCTGTTATCGAAAGAGATCGACGATTTTTTGTTCAGCAAGCCTTCGAAAATTACGCGAGAAATAGCTACTGCCGCGAACAATGAGGTTACGATACCCACCATTAAGGTTACGGCGAAACCACGTACCGGTCCTGTGCCGAAAATAGCCAAGATAAATCCAAGGATGAACAAGGTTACGTTGGAGTCGATAATAGACGACATGGCATGCTTGAAGCCTTCTTTAATGGCAACGGCAGTACTCTTGCCATGCGCCAGCTCTTCACGCACACGCTCGAAGATCAAGATGTTCGCATCTACCGATAAACCAATGGTTAATACGATACCGGCAATACCAGGCAAGGTAAGCACCGCATGGAAGGCGGCCAAAATACCCATGATAAAGAACAAGTTGATAACCAAGGCCAGGTTGGCTACCCAACCAGCTTTGTTGTAGTACATGGCCATGAAGGCTAAGATTACAATAAAGGCAATGATGAACGAAGCCAAACCGCTGTTGATCGCTTGCTGACCCAATGAAGGACCTACCACGAAATCTGAAACGATTTTGGCAGGAGCAGGCAATTTACCAGCCTTTAAAATGTTGGCTAAGTCTTTGGTATCTTCTTGTGTAAAGCTTCCAGAGATAGAAGAAACGCCATTTGGAATTTCGTTCTGTACAGTAGGAGCCGAATATACGGTGTTGTCTAATACAATGGCAATGGCTTTTTTGTTGTTCGGATCGGCTGCGGCATCGGCAGTGATTTTTTTCCATTTGGTAGCGCCTTCAGAAGTCATGAACATGGTTACCTCTGGCCTGTTCTGCTGATCGAAATCGGCACGGGCATTGGCAATCGCATCGCCGCCCAAATCAGGTTTGCCATCTAGCGAAGTTACTTTAATGGCATAAAGTTCAAACAGTTTGGTGCCAGTTCTAGGTTTGGCGCTCCACATGAACTTCATGTTGCTAGGAATGATAGGTTTTACCTCGGTCTTTGCAAAGAAAGCATTGATTTTAGCCGTATCTTTTTGCATGGCAATACCTACCACGGCACCAGGGATAAACGACATCTGGCCAGCCTCGTTAGGGGCAACTGCCGGTTGCAATACGGCAAATAATGGGTTCTTTTTAGCTTCGTTAATCGCTTTGGCAGCTTTAGAAGTATCGGCAGTGTTGTTGCCTTTAGTGGTAAGGCCAGCCAATTTGCCACCTTTTTTGGTGGTATCGCCAGCAACCGCCGGAGTAGCAGCTACGGTATCTTTAACGCCAGCAGCCAAGGTTTTGTTGATGTTGTCCAAAACGCCATAAGTTTCTTCGTTTTGGTAAACTTGCCAGAACTGCAATTCGGCCGAACCTTGCAATAGCTTGCGAACACGCTCCTTGTCTTGGATACCCGGCATCTCGATGAAGATACGGTTAGAACCTTCTTGCTTCTGCATGTTCGGGCTCACCACACCAAAACCGTCGATACGGCTACGCAAGATGATGAACGAACGGTCGATCGCACTGTTGGCTTCTTTAGACAAGTAGCTTTTTACTTCTGCATTGCTCGAGTTGCTTTTTAGAACAGTCGAGTTATCCTGGTTGGCAAAGAAATCTGCCAATTTTCCGTTAGGTACAAGTTTTTCGTATTCGTTAACAAACAAAGAGATGAAATCTTTTCCACCAGTGTTCATTTGTTGCTGCGCGTTTTTCAATGCCTCGTTAAAGTTGGCATCGGTAGGGTTGCCCGCCAAAGATTTGGTCAGCTCTGCCAACGAAATCTCCATGGTAACGTTCATACCACCTTTTAAGTCGAGACCAAGGTTGATTTCCTTGCCTTTTACTTGTTGATAGGTTAGGCCTAAACCGGGATAAACCGGAACGGTAGCCATCGAATCTAAATAGGCTTTTTCCTTAACGGCATCGCCTTTGGCATACTCTTTGGCTTTTTTCTCTACATTATAAGTAACTAGATTAAACGAAAGTGAATACAGACAGACAATACCCAATAGTATTGCCATAAATTTAATAAAACCTTTACCTTGCATTTGTTTGACTTTTGTATATAATTTTTTCTATAGTATGCTGTTTTTAAACAAGTCGGCAAATCTAATTATTTTTTTAAATAATAGGACTTCTTATTGTAATTTTATTAAGGAAGTTGGACTATAAGCGACGAAGTGTCGAAAAAGTGTAGCCCAAGGCGTTTTTTTCATCTGGATCGTGGCTTTCTTTCTCTGTTTCAAGCCATTCGTTGGCATTGATTTCTGGGAAAAAGGCATCGGCTTCGAAAGATTCGTGAATCGTAGTCAGGTAAATTTTTTGTGTCAAAGGCAAAGCCGTTTGATAGATTTCGGCACCGCCAATTACAAATACTTCATTTTCGGCTTTGCATAGGGCAATGGCTTCTTCCAAACTGCCTACAACTTCTACGCCTTCGATTTGGAGCCCGCTTTGACGGGTAATCACGATATTGCGCCTGTTGGGCAAAGGTTTGCCGATCGAATCGTAGGTTTTGCGCCCCATGATGATGGTATGCCCTGAAGTAATTTGCTTAAAATGTTTGAGGTCGGCCGGCAGGTGCCACAGCAACTGGTTGTTTTTGCCAATGGCACGGTTTTCGGCTATGGCTACGACTATGGATAATTGGTTCATTGATTTATATAGAGAGTTTTAGATGATACAAAATTAGATGTACAAATGAGTTAGCAAAACTTATTTTCTAACAATGATTAATGAGCCTTAACTATTCGACCTAAAATATATCTCGTCGCCTTCTAGTCGATAGGTTAGTCCTTTTGTCTTGAAACAAAAGTGACCAAAAATTCAAGGCTTCAAACCTTTGTCGCAATTGCGAAACCTCCGCGTTGGGTACGCAAGGCCAAGTCGTGTTTATGGTAGTGCTTCAGCCTCGTTAATGCAACACTTTGGCGCCCTTGCTTGTTTTTGCAGAGCGAAAGTCAATGCATCGCTATGGTTTGTCCTTGCTTCCAAAGCTTTGTAGGCCCACTCGTGGTTTGCCATTCCCCTCCGTTGGAGGGGTGCCTGAAAGGCAGGGTGGCGACTACAATTACATACGGTAATGAGTATTCGTAAATAATGTTGCTAATGACTTCAGTAATCAGCCAACCAGCTAAAAAACTAAACAGCCACAATGCCTTTAATATGCGGATGCGGATCGTAGTTTTTTAGGGTAAAGTCTTCGTATTTAAAATCGAAGATGTTTTTAACCTCCGGATTGATCTCCATGGTTGGCAACGGCCTCGGATCTCTACTCAGCTGCAGTTTGGCCTGTTCAATATGGTTGTTGTACAGGTGGGCGTCGCCGAGGGTATGGATAAAATCGCCGTACTGCAGGCCACATACCTGGGCTACCATCATGGTAAGCAGGGCATAGGACGCAATGTTGAAAGGCACGCCCAAGAAGATATCGGCGCTGCGTTGATACAATTGGCAACTCAATTTGCCTTCGGCTACATAAAACTGGAAAAAAGCGTGGCAAGGCTGCAGGGCCATGTTTTCTACTTCGG
>JBCNPG010000230.1:0-5606 GCA_039593445.1 Pedobacter sp. | reverse complement strand
CGACGAACTGATCGAAGCCGGTGTAATTAGCGTGAACGGAGTTCCGGTAACCGAACTGGGCCATAAAGTTGATCCTTACAAAGACGAAGTACGTTACAATGGCGAAGTACTTAAACGCGAAAAGAAAGTTTATGTGCTCTTAAACAAGCCTAAAGATTATATTACTACTACCGACGATCCGCAGGAACGCCGCACCGTGATGCAATTGGTAGAAAAAGCCAGTCGCGAGCGCATTTACCCCGTAGGACGTTTAGACAGAAATACAACCGGTTTGCTGTTGATGACCAACGATGGCGAATTGGCGGATAAATTATCGCACCCTAAAAACGGCATTACCAAAATCTACCACGTAGAATTGAACAAAAACCTGAGCCAAGGCGATTTCAACAAAATCGAATTTGGTTTGGAGCTGGAAGATGGTTTGATCAAACCAGACAACATCTCTTACGTGGCCGGAGCTTCTAAAAAAGAAATCGGCATCCAGATCCATAGTGGCAAAAACCGCATTGTGCGTCGGATATTCGAACATTTGGGCTACGAGGTGGTTAAGCTTGATCGCGTAGTTTACGGAAGCCTTACCAAGAAAGATTTGCCAAGAGGCAGATGGCGCTTTTTGGAAGAGCACGAACTGATCCAGATCAAACATCTGATTAAATAGGAAATTTTTAACTAAATTCACTCCATAAAGACAACCTTAAACGTTGTCTTTTTTTATAAGTCTAAATTCCGAATCCATGAAAAAATTGCTTTTTCTTATCGCTACCCTTCTTTTTTTGAACAATGCCAATGCGCAACACTATAACCTATTGGTGGGCACCTATACCAACAAGGGCAATAGCGAGGGGATTTATGTGTACGACTTCAATACCTTAACCGCCGAAACCAAATTCAAGGCTGTAGCCAAAAATGTAGTCAACCCAAGTTATTTGGCCATCAGCAAAGACAAGAAATTTGTATATAGCGTAAATGAAGACGGCAAGAACAGCGCTGTAAGTTCGTTCAAATTCAACAGCACGAGCGGCGATTTAACCTTTATCAACAACAAGGCATCGGAAGGTGCCGATCCCTGCTATATCAGTGTTGACGATAAAAACGTAATCCTGGCTAATTACAGTGGCGGTACCATCAGTGTTTTTGGTCGCCATGCGGATGGCTCTTTAACCGATGCCAAGCAGGTGATCCAACATACCGGCAAAAGCATCGACCCTCAAAAAAGACAGGAAAGCGCCCACGTACACATGGTGCAGTTCACTCCCGATAAAAAATACCTGATCTCGAACGACCTGGGCGAAGACCAAATCTATATCTACAACTACAATCCGAATAGTACCAACAAAGTGCTGAGCATCAAAACCGTTATCAAAACCAACGCGGGAACGGGGCCAAGGCACTTGGCTTTTAGTCCGAACGGCCGTTTCGCCTACCTGGCACATGAATTTAACGGCAGCATCACCGGCTTTGTTTACGCCAATGGCACGCTCAAAAAAATACAGGAAATTGCCACCGTAGGCAAAAATTTTACCGGCAGGATTGACGGTGCAGACATTCACGTAAGTGCTGATGGCAAATTCCTCTATGAAACCAACCGTGGCGATGCCAATACCATTAATGTATTTGCCGTGTTGCCTACCGGCATTTTGAAGTTTGTAGAAAGCGTAAGCACTTTGGGCAAAGGTCCGCGAAATTTCAGCATCGACCCGTCTGGCCAGTTTTTGCTGGTGGCACATCAATACACCAATGATGTAGTGATTTTTAACCGCAACAGCATTACCGGCAAACTTACCGACAGCGGCAAACGAATAAACGTCGGCGTTCCGGTATGCCTCGTGTTTAGCAAACCTTAACAAGTCAAAGGGTGAAATAACTTAACGGGCTATCAGCGACTGTTGCAGTATTTCGTTGTAATAATCGACATACATAGGCAATATTTTCTTCAGATCGAAGTCTTTAGCCCGGGTTAAGGCATTTTCCTTAAAGTAGGCCAATACGTCTTCATTGCTCAAAATGGTAATGGCTTTGTTGGCCATGTCGTCGATATCGCCCACATTGCACATGTAGCCACAAAAATCGTCGATGTTCAGCTCTGGCAAACCGCCCGCATTAGAAGTAATGACTGGCACTTTGCAGGCCATTGCCTCGAGGGCGGCCAAACCAAAACTCTCCGATTCGGAAGGCATGATGAAAAGGTCTGAAACCGAAAGGATCTCTTCCACCGCATCCTGCTTGCCTAAGAACCTTACGTTTTCGCAAATGTTCAATTCTCGGCAAAGCTGTTCGTTGGCTGTACGCTCGGGGCCATCGCCTACCATCAGCAACTTGGAAGGAATACGTTCCTGTACCTTTTGAAACATCTTGATCACATCCTCGGTCCGCTTTACCTTTCTGAAGTTAGAAGTATGGATCAGGATGCGCTCGTTATTGGGCGCAATGGCTTTTTTAAAATGGTCTTTCGGCTTTAAACTGAAACGGGCAAAATCGATAAAGTTGGGAATAACCTTGATCTCTTTTTTAATGTCGAAGTGCTTATAGGTATCTTCTTTTAGGTCTTGCGAAACGGTAGTTACGCCATCGCTTTGGTTGATAGAAAAGGTAACCACCGGTTTGTAGGTGGCATCTTTGCCTACTAAAGTAATATCGGTGCCATGCAGCGTGGTTACAAAAGGAATATTGATGCCATAAGTGGCCAAAATCTGCTTGGCCATAAAAGCGGCCGAGGCATGCGGAATGGCATAGTGAACGTGCAACAGGTCCAACTGTTCAAACCTTACCACATCTACCAGCTTGCTGGCCAAAGCCGATTCATAAGGCGCATAATCAAAAAGCGGATAATCCCTTACGGAAACTTCATGATAAAACAGGTTGGCAGAGAAAAAGTCGAGCCTGGCCGGCTGGCTATAAGTGATGAAATGAACCTGATGGCCTTCGTTAGCCAATGCCTTGCCTAATTCTGTAGCTACTACGCCGCTACCACCAAAGGTAGGATAGCAAACAATTCCTATTTTCATCTAGCTATAATTTTCTTTTTGCTCATTAAGGTAATTAATTTAACCAAATGCGGCTTCAATTAACGAAAGCAAATTAACCGATATCTTATGTATTATTTGTTATCTATTGGTAATAAAATAGAGAGGCGGAAGAGGCTAATGTAAAATGGTTGATGCAGGACGCAAAAAGGAATCGAAAATGTATTGGGCAGTTTCCGATTTTCAGTTTTCAGTTGCCAGTTGGCAGTTTTCGGTTCACAGATCAGCTAATACGCTGCAAAAAGCAATGGTTAAGATTTCATCTCGGCCTGGATCACGAGGTACATTTCATTTGGCCTTTGGGTACCGATAAAATATTCGAGGCCATCCCTATCGGTTAATACAATCGCATCCTTGCCAGAAGAATAGAACCTGATACTGCCCTTTCTGTGCAGGTTGTAAACCGGATTATTGAAAAAATAATTGCTGTAAGTAGCCTTGCGCACCTTTACAATGCTGTTCAAGTCGATCTTGACGCGTTTGGCCGTCCAAAGGCCATCGATAATTACACTTTTGTTTTCGATGCGGATTTTGTACTGGATCAGAAACAGCAGGATAATCGAAACGCCAATAATACCAAAGCCTACTACCAAGAAAAGGTCTACCGTGTTGTCGCGGTCGCGCTCATATACATATGCCCCAAAACAAAAGGCCGCCATGACCAAGCGGATGGCAATGCGAATATAATCGCGCCCAATGTATTGTTTTTCGATATAAACGTGCTTTTGGTCCATTATTGATTTAACAGTTCGAATATAGCAACTTTTTTTGTTGTTGCATTGACTTTATATCTATTGTCTTGCCTCAATCCAGCAACCCAAATAATTTCTCCGTTACCATTAATGAGCAACGGAATCCGTTCTTTTTGAGGCAAGGACACTTTTTGGTCGATCAGAAAATCGCTGAGTTTTTTAAACTGCCTCATTCCCAAAGGCATAAACCTGTCGCCATCTTGCCTAAAACGCAATACCAAAGGAAAAATAAGCTGCGCAACATCTACATAGGCTTTATGGGGATTGGCTTCGTATACATTCGCCTCTACATAAGAAAGTGCGATTTCCTGGTCGCCAATCCAAACACGGCTATCGTGCGGATGCACCAAACGATGTTCTTCGCTCCTCTTTTCCAATGGCGAAAGAATCAGCGTTTCCCTATCAATGGTTGCACGATGGCTAGCGCTGTAAAAAGACGTGCCACTCTGCTTCTCGAGCGATGCCAAAATTTCGTTTACTACGCTTGCACTGAAATCAAAAGGCTTCAATAATTCAAACAACAAAAGCCTTTGAGGTTTTAGCTCCCTGATTTTTGCAATTTCGATATGGCAATCGCCATGTTCTACATACATCAGGGCCTGTCGGGTTTCGGCAACGATGCGCTGCACCAGCTCTTCCGTTTCGGCAAAACGTTCCATATTCTGGACAAAGGTTTGCTCCAGCTTGGGATTGAGTTCCTGCAGTTGAGGAATTACCGTGAGCCGAATGCGGTTACGGGCATATTTGCTGCTCTCGTTAGAACTGTCTTCTACAAAGCTAATGTTGTTCTCCTCTACCAAATGGTCTATTTCTTGGCGCGACAGAAACAACAAAGGCCTGATCAATTTGTCACGTTTGGGCAAAATGCCATGCATGCCACTAATCCCTGTACCCCGAACCAAGTTAAGCAACAGCGTTTCTATCGAATCGTTTTGGTGATGGGCCAGTGCAATGTAATCATAATCCAGCTCCTGCCTTAGCTGTTCAAACCATTGATAGCGAAGTTCGCGTGCCGCCATCTGTGTAGACAATTGATATGTTTCGGCATATTCGCTGGTGTTGAAATGCGCAATGTCTACAGGCACTTCCAAATCGGCGGCCAGCAGCTTCACAAAACTTTCGTCGCGCCGCGATTCGTCGCCACGCAAATTAAAATTGCAGTGGGCAATACTAAAATGGAAGCCGGCGAGTTTAAATAGCTGTGCCATCAATACCGAATCCTTGCCACCGCTTACGGCCAACAGGATTTTATCTTCCTGCTCAAAAAGGGCATTCTTTTTGATATAAGCGATGAACTGTGACAATGGCAACATAATTCAAAATTATCTATTTTATAACGATTGTGCTTAAAATATAGAACAAAAGAATTAATCAGGTGAAAATACTGAGCAAAAACTTAACTTTGTAACGTGCAGAAATTACGCTTTTTCTTTCTTCTAATCCTTTTGCCCAACTTGTTGCTTGCACAACAGCGCACCAAAATCATCCTGCAAGGTTCGAGCCAGGCCAAGGTAGATACGAAAACGAACATCACTTATGTTAAAAATCCCATTTTTAGACAAGACAATGCGATTTTAACATGTGATAGTGCCGTTTTTTATACCGAAAGAAATTTTTTCGAAGCCTATAAGAACGTACACATCAACCAAGCCGATACCGTCAATATCTTTTCTGATTTTCTCGATTACGACGGCAATGCCAAATTGGCCCACCTCAACAGCAATGTACGGATGGTAGACCCCACGTCGGTGCTCACCACCAATGTGCTCGACTACAACATGAATACCCGCATTAGTACCTATACCGATGGCAGAAAAATAGTGAATAAAAA
>JBCNPG010000023.1:0-12317 GCA_039593445.1 Pedobacter sp. | reverse complement strand
CCTGGCGGAAACCGTGATCCAGGAGCTTTCCAGCCGGATAGACAACGGCACCTACGGCCCGGGCGACAAACTGCCGTCCGAACAGGAGCTGTGCAAAGAGTTCAACGTCAGCCGCCCGGTCATCCGCGAGGCGGTGGCCTCGCTGCGCCTTGGCGGGCGCCTGATCGCTCGCCAGGGTGTGGGGGTATTCGTGGTCGAGCAGGATGTAAAGCGCATCGGCCGAGCGCACTTCGTCGCTGGCGAGGAACTTCTCGAACAGTTGGGTGATCCGCGGACGGCTGTCGTCCAGGTGCAGGTCGGCAATGAACAACGTAGCCATGTGACTCAGCCCTTGGACTTGGGCTTGTCGGCGGACTTGGCGGGTGCCGGCGCAGTCTTCTCGGTGCCAGGCTTCGCCGTTGCAGGCTTCTGCTCGCTGCCCGGAGCCTCCTCGCCGATCACGTTGGCACTGTCGATCACGACGAGAGGGTTGGGTACGTCGGTAGCGAACGGACCCAGGCCACGGGTGGGTAGGGCGGCGATCTTGTCGACCACGTCCATGCCTTTGACCACTTTGCCGAACACCGTGTAGCCCCAGGTCAAGCCGCTCTGGTTGCCGACGAAATCGAGGCGGCGGCTCTGGCCTATATTGATAAGATCGACGCCATGGGCGGTTCAGTCAACGCCATCGAAAATGGCTACATCCAACAAGAGATTGCCAACTCGGCCTATCAGTACCAAAAGGAAATCGAAAGCGCCGAGCGCATCATCGTAGGCGTTAATAAATTTACCCAGGAAACCGAGGCCATAACCGAGGTGCTGAACATTGACGAATCGATCAGAACCATTCAGACCGAGAAGCTGAACAAGCTCAAAGCCGAGCGTAACAACGACGCCGTAAAAATTAGTTTGGAAAACTTGAGGGATGCCGCGAAAACGGAACGGAATTTGATGCCTTATATCTTGGCTGCGGTGGAGGAATACGCCACTTTGGGCGAAATTGCCGACAGCCTGAGAAGTGTGTTCGGAGAGTATTAAATCAGGGTTAAAAAATAGTTATCCACATAAAAAATTCAGGTTAACTAGTTTATGCTACTGCTGATGAACTACTTACAAATTAATTCAAAATTTTGTTTTTTTTGTTGATAATTTTTTGAATATTCGATGTCTCGAAAGGGCACATCCATAATGCCCTTCTTAGAACTGAAAACCAACAAATTACAGAATTACAATGGAAAAAACTTGTACAGAAGTATGGAAGAACTGTCTCCAAATTATTAAGGATAACATTCCGAACCAAAGTTTCAAAACCTGGTTCGAACCTATCTCAGCACTTAAATTGGAAGGCAAAGTTTTAACCATACAAGTGCCTAGTTTATTCTTTTACGAGTGGTTGGAAGAACACTATGTTGGCTTGCTTCGCAAAACGGTAAAGAAGCAATTGGGAGATGAGGGCCGACTGGAATATAACATCGTAGTAGACAAGTCGTCTAACTCGGGTTCTCCCTATACCACCAATATGCCTTCTAACGGAAATGGCGCTGAAGCGAAGATTCAATCGATGCCTATTCCGGTAGCCATTAATAAAGACATTAAAAACCCTTTTATTATACCGGGCCTTAAAAAGCTGAACGTAGATCCGCAGTTAAATCCAAACTATACTTTTGACAACTATATTGAAGGCGATTGCAACCGCTTGGCGCGCTCTGCTGGTTACGCCGTAGCCGCAAAGCCGGGAGGTACCTCGTTCAATCCGCTGATGGTTTATGGAGGCGTAGGTTTGGGTAAAACGCACTTGGCACAGGCCATTGGTAACGAGATCAAACGCAACATGCCAGATAAGCTGGTGATTTATGTATCGTGCGAGAAGTTTTGCCAACAGTTTGTCGACTCGTTAAAGAATAATACCATCAACGATTTTGTGAACTTCTACCAAGCCATGGATGTAATTATCATGGACGATGTACACAATTTCGCGGGCAAAGAAAAAACCCAGGATATCTTCTTCCATATCTTTAACCATTTGCACCAATCGGGCAAACAGGTAATCCTGACCTCTGATAAGGCGCCTAAAGATCTGGCCGGTTTAGAAGAGCGCCTGCTAAGCCGTTTCAAATGGGGGCTTTCGGCCGATTTGCAGATCCCTGATTTGGAAACCCGCATTGCCATCCTGAAGAAAAAAATGTATGCCGATGGCATCGAACTGCCGGGAGAGGTGATCGAATACGTAGCACACAATATCGACAACAATGTGCGTGAACTGGAAGGTGCCATGGTTTCGCTATTGGCACAATCGACACTGAACAAAAAAGACATCGATTTGGCATTGGCCAAGCAGATGTTGAAGAACTTCATCAAAAACACTTCGAAAGAAATCTCGATGGAGTATATCCAAAAACTGGTATGCGAATATTTCGAAGTGCCGGTTGACATGGTGAAATCGCAAACCCGTAAGCGCGAAATCGTACAGGCCCGCCAAATCTCTATGTATTTGTCGAAAAGCCATACCAAATCTTCGCTCAAAACCATTGGTGCCTTCTTTGGCGGCCGTGATCACTCTACCGTAATCTATGCTTGTCAAACGGTGGAAGATCTGATCGAAACGGATAAGAAGTTCAAAGCTTATGTGAACGATATCCAGAAAAAACTGAAGATGAGTTAATTTATGATTGGGAAATTATAATTCAACAAGAACCCCGTTCAGATTCTATATCAGGACGGGGCTTTTTGTTTAGGAGCCGTTGGGTTCGATTTGTTTGTAAAAAGCTTCCCGATAGGCATCGCCCAGGGGAATGACTTCGTTGCCTATAAAAATCCGATTGCGTTCTATGCTTTTGATCTTGCCAATGCCCACGATGTATGATTTGTGTACACGGACAAACTGTGCCGGTGGCAATTGCTCTTCCAATTTTTTGATGTTCTGCAGCGAAACGATTTTTTCGGTTTCGGTATGGATGGCTACATAATTCTGCAGGCCTTCTGCATACAGAATTGTGCTGAGGTCTATCTTTACCAGTTTGTACTCGCTTCTTACAAAAATATAATCGGCCGGCCTGGCATTGGGTATGGGCAAGCCGGTATTTGTTGGCACTGTTCTTTCCAATACCTCTTTTGCTTTTTGCACGGCTTTGTAAAAACGTTCAAAAGCGATGGGCTTGAGCAGGTAATCGATGGCGTCGTTTTCAAATCCATCTAAGGCATACTCGGCATAGGCGGTGGTTAAAATAACCTTGCATTTGCCTTGGGCAATCTTCATCAGCTGTATACCCGTTAGCTTTGGCATCTGGATGTCTAAAAAAACTAGATCTATTTTTTCGTCCATGATGAGCTGTAGGGCCTCCAGAGGATTCGTGGTGCTGTGTATCAAAGTTAAAAAAGGAACCTGGCTTACATAATCGACAAGAATGTCGATGGCCAATGGCTTATCGTCTATAATGAGGCACCTGATCATTGCAAATTAATCTGAAGCGTAATGGTAAATGTAGTGTTTTCATCGTCAATGGCCAAGGTATGTCGTTGCGGGTAGATGAGGCTGAGCCTTCTTTGCACATTATTAAGGCCTATGCCGCCAGTCTTGTCCTTTTGGTCATGGTTCTTCAGGTTGAAGACTTTAAAAACCATTTGCTCACCGGTAATGGCTAGCTGGATCTGTATAGGATTTTCACGATCGTCGAATATGCCATGCTTAAATGCATTTTCCACAAAATTAATCAAGATCAGCGGTGCAATCTTTAGGTTTTCGGTATGGCCCTCCACTTTAAAATCGATATAGGCATTTCCCTTTTGGCCAATTTTATGCAGTTCGATCACGTTGTGCAGGTAGCCGATTTCCTTATCCAACAATACCAGTTGCTCGTCGCTTTCCTTCAGCATGTAGCGCAGCAAGGCCGATAGCTTGAGCACGGCCTCGGGCGCATGGTCAGATCGGCGATAGGTGAGGGCGTAAATATCGTTTAAGGTATTGAACAAAAAGTGCGGATTGATCTGCGATTTGAGGAAGGCCAGTTCCGTAGTTATCTTTTCCTGTTCAAGCTCCTTCTTTTTGCGGTTGCTGATGTACCACTCGTTGATGAAAAAGAAAATGAAACCATAACTGAAATAACTATATAAAGAATAGAGCAAAGCATTTTTGATGTACCACGAAGTTTCGGGAATACGGCCAAAGTAATTGTCGAACCCCAGATAAGGCTTAAGTATCAAAAATTCGATCAAATAACGGTAGCCTACAATAAAAATGCATAAGCCCAAGGTAGCCAAAATGCTTTGGACCCATTTTTTATGCCTGAAAGCCAATGGGGCAATCCAATAGGCCACACCATAAAAAACGACGATGGCCGAAAACGTGTAGCCCAGATTTACCGCAAAGTATTTAAAAAAGAGCGCGAAGGAATTGGTTTCGCTGCCATAAGACCGGTAAGCCTTGCTGAAATATTTGGGCAGGGAGTCGTTTAAAATAAAGACAGTCCATACCAATACATGCAAGCCGATTTTATATTTTTTCTGCATCGGTCAAATATATCACCAATTAGCCAATTGGAAGAGCAAAATACACCAACGCCTTTTTTTTAGGTAGCAACAGGCAGGGAAATAGAGTTTGGCCTAACCAAGCCGTTGGTCAATACATTTGGTCTCTTGGTCAATTTGAGGAGGTCTTTTGGGTGTAGGGAATACATCTTTGTTCAAAAAACCAATCGAATGAAAAAGATCAAATTATTGGCATTGGCCCTTTTAATCGTGGGCAGTGCACGAGCCCAGCAAAAATTGATTGTTAAGGTTCATCCCGGCGTAGAGCTGTTTACCATTGTCCAAATCCTAGCCGATAAATTTCCAGAGCCCAATCCGTCTGCCTATAGCAAAGAGGTGATGGATTATTTTGACAAATACAAAGAACATCCGGCCGTGCTTAAGGTCAAAAGCTTCAATAAAGTTTATACCGACCTAACAGAGCTGGGCTGGACCATGAGCGATTTTCCAAACATCAAGATTTACGAACCTGCCGCCGAGCTGAACTGGTATAAAAACTATGGCAAGGAAAATGTGCTGGAATATATCAGGCTGTGCAAGGATTTCTTTAAGGAAACCAAGTTTTGGGATTTTTATCAGGCGCACGCCAAACAGTATGAAGAGTGGGGTCAGGGCATCAAACAAAATCTAAGCAGCAGCGGAACCATGCAGCAGCTGCAGCAGTTCTACGGGTTTAACACCGATGTGACCTGGTACATTTGTATCGATCCGTTAAACAGCTGGGGCTCGCATGCCATTACTACCAAAAATATCAACCCCCAGTTTAGCAGCATGATCGTATACAATACGGGATACTTCAACACCAAATCGACTGTGGCCGACAATCCTTTTTTTGAGTACAAAGGCTTCGATTATTTGGTATGGCACGAAGGAAGCCATATATTTTTGGAGCCTTTTTTTAAGAAATATAAAAAGGAGATCGACGAAATGGCCTATCTCTATAACAAAGACGATGAGGGCATGAAGCGAAACGGCATCGGTTCGTGGGAGTATTGCCTTAACGAAAATATGGTAAGGGCCATTGTGGGTAGCCTATACAAAAAATACCGTACCGAAAGAGAGTTTAAAAGACAAGTGGCCAGAGAAACGGCCAGCGATTTTATTTATGTAGAAGATCTTGTGCCATTTATTACAGACAATTACGGCGAGGGGAAAAAATATACCAAATTTGAAGATTTCTTCCCCGCTATGCTCCAGATGCTCAAAGAGAAGCATCCGGTTGGTAAATAGCAGCAAAGGCAAATTAAATGTCTTTTAGATGCTGGTTCGGAAACGTTTTCCGAACCATTTACGCATGGTATGAGATATGTTGCTGCTCTGTGGCTGCTCAGTTAATCACTGGACGATAACTCGCCGTACGGAGTTTTAGGGGTTTAATTTCTCGCAATACGCAATACACATTTCGCAATACTATAGCTTCATCAAGCCATAAAAGAGTGCGGCCGCATGGAGCGCCTGGTCTATTTTGTTGTCGGCCAGCAATTGTTTAACTTCTTCTATGGTGTATTCTTCTACGTTTAAGATTTCGTGTTCATCTAAATGCTGTTCGTGGGTTTTTGAACCACCAGTTAGCAAATAGGTAAATGTTTTGTTGGTAGAGGTTGCCGGATTGGGATAAAGTGTAGCGATCAGCTCACAGGTCTCGAAACTGTAGCCCGTTTCTTCCAGCAGTTCGCGCTTAACGGCGGTTTCGGGATCTTCGCCGTCATCTATTACGCCACCCGGAACTTCTAGCGAAATAATTTCTGCCGCAAAGCGATATTGGCGAACCAAAATGATTTTGTTTTCCCTGGTCAGGGCAATTGCGTTTACCCAATTCGGATATTCGAGTACATAATAATCATCCTTAACAGTTCCGTTAGGCAGTTTGCAGGTGTCTACGCGCAACGTTGCCCATTTTTCTTTGACCAAATATTTCGAGGCTAGTTTCTGCCACTTTAGAATTTCCATGTAGGTTTATAGGTATTGTTGTATGATGTCTTGTCGTTTTAAATTGGCCAGATGCACCATGTGGTGCTTGCTTGCCAGTGTTTCATAAATCAGGAGAAGCCTCGTGGCCAAAAGTTTATTTGCCGAGGGTGCTCCCTGCGGGTCAATTTCATTGAACAGGAATTGGCCCAACATGTCCAATTTCTCGGCGGGCAAATCATTTTGTTGTAGCCAAAGGCCAAAAGCATCAGGTTCTGGAGCATATAGTGTTGCAGTGTTTAAGCCAAAGCTCGAAACCAATGTTTGGTGCAGGAGTTCTTCGGAAGCCACAAAGTCGCCATCTTGCTTAAGGCCGATGATGCGGGCCAGAACCTGGGCAAGTTTTTCTATTTCTGCGGTAATGAGGTCTCTTCTATACATATTGAATGCTGCAAGGTTGGAATGTTTTAAGGTGGTGATGTTGAAGTATTGACTCGATACAGGTTAACGGCCGAAGACGATTATAAACCTGACGTCTGACCTCCTGTTGCTACCAGCTGCCACTGCTGCCACCACCGCCAAAACTACCTCCACCGAAGCCTCCAAATCCGCCACCTCCGCCAGAGCCCCCGCCGAAACCTCCTCCAAATCCGCCACCGCCAGAGCTACCACGGCCTCCGCCCAAGAGCATGCTCCAGAAAAACGCATCGGCAACGCCTCTGCCGCCAATTACCTGACTACCATTACCGCCTCCGCCTTTGCGAATGATAAGAAAGATAACCACAATGATAATAAGCACGATGATTCCGGCAGTACCTTTTCCGCCCGGCGATTTGGCTTTTGGATTGGTGTTTTTGTACTCGCCCTTAATAAGCGAGATGATCGAATTGGTTCCAACATCAATGCCGCGATAGTAATCCCCATCCTTGAAATAGGGCTTGATATCATTTTCGATGATCCTTTTGGTGTATACATCTGGCAGCGCACCTTCCAATCCGTAGCCGGTTTGTATCGAAAGCTTCCTGTCGCCCAGGGCAACGAGCAGTACAACGCCATTGTTTTTGGTTTTGTCGCCACCAACGCCCCATTTTCTGCCAAGCTCTAATGCATATTCATTAATGTCGTAGTCGCCTACCGATTTAATGATGACCACCGCAATCTGGTTAGAGGTCGAATCGTCGAAGGCCACTAATTTGCGTTCCAGGCTTGCAACCTGCTCGGCAGTTAGGGTATGGGTATAATCGTTGACCAAGGTGGTAGGTCTGGCTGGAAAATCCTGCGCAAAACCTAGGTAATAGCTTAATGCTAAGACAAAAAAGATAATCAGTTTCTTCATTTGCTGTTTTTTTCTGCCTGGTCTATAAATACAATATCATTGGGCAGTTCATTTACATCGCCATTTTGATATGGAAAATACAAGGCCAGTTTTTCGCCTGCCAAAGAAATTCCCGCAATCAGGCCATCTGCCAAATTGCCACTTAGAAAGTGGGCTTTCATGGCCACTTGCGTGGTTTCCCAGAAGTCGTCGGGCACTAATTTGTCGATGCCACGATCGCCGATGATGGCAAATTTATGGTCTTCGTAGGCCAAATAAATCAATACGCCATTATGTTGAGAGGTTTTATCCATGCCCAGTTCGGCAAAATATTGGGTGGCACGTTCAATGGCGCTGCCATGGCAATGTTTTTCAACGGCTATCCTTATTTCGCCCGAAGTGGTTTTTTCCGCTTCGGCTATGGCATTGGCTATCTGTTCTTGTTCTTGTGTACTGAAAAGAGGCATGTGTGTGTGTTTATAAGAAAGGGTAATGCATGTTTGGATTTAAAAACAGGCATTACCCTAAAATGTTGGGTCGATAACTAAAATTCTACTTTAGGGGCGTTTTGCGCGCCAGCATCGGCTTTGAAGCCAGCTTTAGGGCTAAAGCCGAACATTCCAGCCGTTAGATTATTAGGAAACGACCTTACTTTGGTATTGTAAACCTGAACCGATTCGTTAAAGTCCTTGCGGGCAACGGTAATGCGGTTCTCTGTGCCTTCCAATTGGGCAGATAGGTCCCTGAATTGGTCGGTAGCCTTTAATTCAGGATAATTTTCTGTCAGCACCATTAAACGGCCTAATGCTTGGCTAATCTGGCCTTGGGCAGCCTGGTATTTTTCGATGTTCTCTTCGGTAAGCTTGTTAGGGTCAACCGTAATTTGGCTGGCTTTTGAACGGGCTTCGATTACTGCGGTTAAGGTGCTTTGCTCAAATTTGGCAGCGCCCTTAACGGTACTCACCAAGTTAGGGATCAGATCGGCCCTGCGCTGATATTGGGTTTCAACCTGGTTCCATTTGGTTTTTACGTCCTCGTCTAATTTTACAAGGCCATTATAGCCACATCCGCCAATTAAAGCTAATAAAGCCACCACTACGACTATTCCTATTACTACGTTTTTCATTTTGTTATTTTGTTTTTAGGTTTCTATTTCAAATTAGATAGCAATATCCATACCTTGTTACTAAAGAAGACAAATTGCTGACAAGTTGCCATAGCCTTAATTTGTAATAGGCTCAAACTAAGGTAATAAAAAGATAGCATATTTGGGAAGCTTAAGCCTTAACATGGTTCAGGGTGTATAGCTAATTAGCTATCAATTTAGTAATTTTGTACTATTCGGGATAAAAACCCGGCTTGCCTTATGCAAAAAGAAATTGAAATTACCGTAGCCCCAGAACAAGTGGGCAATCCAGAAGCTGTTCTGGCGCAGCTGGCCAAAGCCTTAAATGTGCAGGCGAATACGATCAAGCACCATCAAATCCTGAAACGTTCTATCGATGCCCGGTCAAGAAGGGGCGTGGTATACCGTTTGCAGGTTCGTGCCTATATCAATGAAGACGCGCCGGCACAAGAAAAACCGATAAGCTATCCTAAAGTAAAAGACACCAAGCGGGTAATTATTGTAGGCGCTGGTCCGGCGGGCCTTTTTGCCGCCTTGCAATGCATCGAAAACGGGTTAAAACCGATTGTAGTAGAACGGGGCAAAGACGTCAAGCAACGTCGTCGTGATTTGGCGGCCATCAACAAGCAAGGCTTGGTCAATACCGAATCTAACTATTGCTATGGCGAGGGCGGGGCTGGCACCTATTCCGATGGCAAGCTTTACACCCGTTCCAACAAGCGTGGAGATATTAATAAGGTATTGCAGATTTTTGTGGCGCATGGAGCAACCGAAGATATTCTGATCGATGCCCGGCCGCATATCGGGACCAACAAGTTGCCGCACATCATAACGGCAATCAGGGAAACCATTCTCGAAGCTGGAGGAGAGGTGCTGTTTGATGCCAAGCTTACCGACTTGATAGTGACCAATGGCCAGGTTAAGGGCATTGTGGTTAACCAGGACCAGGGGCTGTTGGCCGATTCGGTTATCTTGGCTACCGGTCACTCGGCCAGGGATATTTACGAATTGCTGAACCAAAAAAATATCCTGATCGAAGCCAAGCCCTTTGCCCTCGGTGTCAGGATCGAACACCCCCAACAGGTTATTGACAGTGCACAATATCATTGCGACATCAGGAGCGAATTTTTGCCTCCGGCTTATTACAGTATGGTAGAGCAGGTAAAGGCAAGAGGCGTGTTCTCCTTCTGTATGTGCCCGGGCGGCATTATTGCACCTTGCGCTACAGGAATTGGCGAGGTAGTCGTTAATGGCTGGTCGCCTTCCAAAAGAAACAATCCTTTTGCCAATTCGGGTACGGTAGTTCAGGTAACGCTTGATGATGTGCAGGGCTACGATCCCTTGCGCATGTTGAACTTCCAGTCGGAGATAGAACAGCTGGCCTTTGAGGCAGGCGGTGGCAATCTGGTGGCGCCAGCCCAACGGATGGTAGATTTTGTAGAAAACAAGCTTTCGATATCGCTTCCCAAGAACTCTTACCTCCCAGGTACGAAAAGTGTAATGCTGGATAATATTTTGCCCGATTTTGTGGCTTCGAGCCTCAAGGCGGCTTTACCATTGTTCGGCAAGAAAATGAAGGGCTATTATACCAACGAGGCTATTTTGGTGGGGGTAGAAAGCCGTACCTCGTCTCCTGTGCGTATTCCGCGCGACAAAGAAAGCTACCAGCATCCACAGGTTAAGGGCCTGTATCCTTGTGCAGAAGGTGCCGGTTATGCCGGTGGCATTGTATCGGCGGCCATAGATGGGATCAATTGTGCCAATGCTATCCTAAACAATTCATCCTCGTAAATGTTAATAGGTCATGATCGATTTAGCAAACGAACTCAGTAAAGCCTATCATGGCGATCCATGGCATGGAAGCAATACGCTCGACCTGCTTTTGAAAGCAGATGCCGCTAAAGTTTTCACCCATCCCATTCCCAATGCGCACTCCATTGCCGAGCTTGTTTTGCATTTAACGGCCTGGACCGAAGAAACTGCAGCAAGAATACAGGGTAATGCGGCTAAGGAGCCAACGCTTGGCGATTGGCCTGCGCCAGAAGAAAACTCTGCCGATGAATGGATGCGGCTATTGGATAGGTTTAAGGAGGCAAATGAGCGATTGATCGATCTTTGTAGACGGTTGGATCATCATCAATGGAATGTTGCAGTAAAAGACGAACGCAATCCGGCCTTGGGTACGGGCGTAGACAATGCTGAGCTGATCAACGGCTTGGTGCAACATCATGCCTACCATTCTGGGCAAATAGCCTTATTGTTGAAGTTTTAATAACCTGAGTTATCCCGTTTAACCAAGCAATCATTAAAAACATGAAGAAAACACTGATTATAGGAGCCACCCCAAATGAAGACAGGTATGCCTACCGTGCGGCGCATATGCTGGTGGCCAAAGGACATCCGATTGTGAATATTGGCGTGAAGCATGGCGAAGTGGCCGGCGTTGAAATAGAAAAGGCGGGCCAGGTTTATACCGATATTGATACTATTACCTTATATATTGGACCGGCTTTGCAGAATAGTTACTATGAATATATCCTGCAAACTAAACCCAAACGCGTGATTTTTAATCCGGGAACGGAGAATCCCGCATTAGCGCAGGCGCTCAAGGAGCGGGGAATACAGCCTGTAGAAGCGTGCACTTTGGTGCTGTTGAGCATTGGCCAGTACTAGTTTTGCAATTGCTTTACATGATTTGAATGGGGCTCGAGAAATCGTGCCCCATTTTTTCTTGTTGTAAATCATACACTTACTAAAAATAACGAAAATTTATTGCTTCGTTGTTTTCAGATTAAAAAACAATTTCTACCTTTGCACTCCGCTTCGGAAGGAAGGGGGATAAAGATTGAAAGGATTTGAAAACAAGGATAGCGAGCTTAGGCGGGCTGTTTTGGGCAAAAGAGAGTTAATCTATTGAATAGCAGGAAGGGAAAATAAATTTTAAAATTTATTTTCGGGAAACAAAAAAGTTTTCTACCTTTGCAACCCGCTTCGGAAGGAACGGGAAATCCCGGAAGGGGTGCTTGAAAGGGAGGAAGGAAAAGAAAAAAAAATAAAATTTTTTTCTTGGAAATCAAAAAGAAGTTTCTACCTTTGCAGTCCCAAACGAAACGGGAAGTTCACCGACGGATGTCGGAAGGACAAAACAAAAAACAAGATTGAAATAAGCGAGAAGAGTTGAGGAGCATTAAGGCCGAGACAAAACGAGCTTAAAGATATAACAGATTGCCGAGAGGTTAAATCGAAAAGTTCATTAAAAGGATATCATTTTTATACAGCGCAGCGAGGCAAACATTTAGTACACAAAGTACATGTGGTCTCGATGTTTCTTAAGTCTAATTCTAACAGACAATTTTTATTAGAATAATAAGACTATTTAGAATAACAAAATAGTCAGAGATTCAAACACAACATTTTACAATGGAGAGTTTGATCCTGGCTCAGGATGAACGCTAGCGGCAGGCC
>JBCNPG010000229.1:0-5611 GCA_039593445.1 Pedobacter sp. | reverse complement strand
TGTGTTGGGTATTGCCCTGCCGGTTACCCTGATTACTGATTTTGCCTTTACCAAATTCATCTTGAGGCCCTTTTATCAGATCATAGACCAGAAACTGAACAAGGTAAATGATCCTACGTCCTACAACTACCAAAACGTTCCGACACACACCACCGATTTTAAGATCCTTGACAACAGCATCAATTCGCTGATGCGCAAAATAGCCACGCTTTTCTCGCTGGAAAAACAGTTTATTGCCAATGTTTCGCACGAATTGTTAACACCGATTTCAATCTTATCGGGCAGGCTGGAAAATATCCTCGCCGCAGAGAATCTGCCGGAAGAGCATGAAAACAAACTATTGGCATCGCTAAAAACCCTCAACCGCCTCAAAGTGATCATCAATAGCCTCCTGCTTATTTCAAAGGTAGAGAACGACCAGTACCTCAAAACAGACCAAATCCACGTGAAAGAGGAACTGGAAGAGATTTATGAAACGC
This sequence comes from Pedobacter sp., assembly GCA_039593445.1. Taxonomy (GTDB): domain Bacteria; phylum Bacteroidota; class Bacteroidia; order Sphingobacteriales; family Sphingobacteriaceae; genus Pedobacter. The sequence continues at coordinate 5,132 of JBCNPG010000229.1, read as the reverse complement.
TGGAAGACCGCATCCAAGACAAAAAGCTCACTTATCACAATGAGGTGAAGGAAGACTTCAAGCTGGTAGGCAACCAGGCCCTATTCCATACCTTGCTGGTCAACATCATCAACAATGCCATCAAGTACAATGTAAAGGGGGGCAGCATTACCATTAAAGACCATTTGGAAGACAACCGCTATCTGTTGAGCATTACCGACACCGGAATAGGCATGGATAAAAAGATCATCGACAATGCCTTTAAACGCTTTGAAAGGGAAAACGAAGACAATGAGGAAGGTTTTGGCCTCGGACTGGCCATTGTAAACAGTATTGCCAAGTTCCATCAGCTCGAAATCAACATCCAATCAGAGAAAGGCCAAGGATCTGTTTTTACCATCGAATTTTCAACTGCCTAACCTTGAAAAAGTTTTGCAGAAGCTGAAGTATTCTTCATAAAATCTTCATAATCTAAGAGCATCTTTGAAACAACAAAACACCAGAAGCGATTTCCGTTTTGTTATCTAAAAACTCATCAATAGTTTTTTAGTTTTCCGGTTACCCTTATCTGAACCTTTATGTATTGCAAAATACATGAAGGTTTTTTTGTTTCTAGCAACCAGGGTGGCGCATTCGGGCAAGCGGAACTCAAATATTGCCTTTCATTGGCTTGTTGACAAGATCTATCAACAATACAGAGAAGAACACCAAAACCTGCCCTTCATAACCCACCGAGAGAAATTATCCCATTTTTTGGCGCTTGATTAGGTAGGCCTCCAACACTTGGTCAAAGCCAGCTTTGATATCTGCATCAACCATATCGATTTTATATTGGGCACATTTCAGGGCAAGCTGCTGGCGATAATTGCCCATCTGCTCCAAATAAGCATCTCTTACGCGCGAGGCATGGGCCTTTAAGGTGGCACCCGTTTCCATGTCTACAAACTCATATGGCCTGTTGGCAAAATCAAAAGCCACTTCCTTGCTTTTGTCGGTTACGTTAAAAAGTACGACCTCGTGCTTGTTGAACTTGAGGTGTTGCAAGGCGGCGAACAAGGCGGCTACCTTTTCTTCGTCGTGCACGGTTTGCAGCATATCGCTAAAAACAATAACCAAGGAGCGCTTATGGATCAAGTCGGCCACTTGGTGCAGGGCGGTTGCCAAATTGGTGGCGATATTCATTTTCGGCGCTTTTAACACCTGTTCTAACTGTGCAAACAAATATTTTTGGTGTGTATTGGTCGATTTGGCTTGGGTATTTAAGCCGAGCTGGTCGGTAAACAAACTCAACCCAAACGCATCGCGTTGCTGCTTTAGCAATTGGATCAATACCGCCGTGCTTTGTACGGCAAAAGTAAGTTTGTTATAGTTTTCGTCGGGAAAATACATCGACGAAGAGGTATCGATTACAAACTGGCAACGCAGGTTGGTTTCTTCTTCATAACGCTTGCTAAACAGCTTATCGGTTTTGGCAAAGAGTTTCCAATCGATGTTTTTTACCGTGTCGCCGTTGTTGTACAAACGATGTTCGGCAAACTCGACCGAAAATCCGTGAAAGGGACTTTTATGCAGTCCGGTTATAAAACCCTCTACCACCTGACGGGCCAAAAGCTCAAGATTGGTATGGAGCTGCAGATTTTCGTACGGGTTAATTGTTGCCATAAGGTAAAGCTAACAAAAGATTTTTTATTATTTTTAGTCTACAACTAAATCTACGTTATGAAAAAATTCTCCTTTTTATGGGCAACATTAGTCTTTACGGGACTTTACAGCCATGCACAATCTGTTCAAGGTGGCAAGGTAAACACCGAAAGCAACAAAATCCTGAACAAACTCGATACAGCCAAGAAAAAGGAAGGCTGGACCGTTCGCGGCACCAATGTACTCTTGTTGAACCAGGCTGCTTTTTCTAACTGGGTTGCAGGCGGCATCAATTCGGTTGCATTAACGGCGCGTGGCGATTACGAATTTAACCTGAAAAGAGGAAGCACGCTTTGGGAAAATCGCATTTTGATGGGCTATGGGCTCAGATCTGAACAGGGAAGCGACGTAACGAAGGTAGAAGATGTGATTGACCTTACTTCTAAATATGGCCATCAGCTTAAGCAAAGCAACTGGTATGCCGCGGCCGCGTTGAACCTAAAAACCCAATTCAGCAAGGGCTACGACTACAGCAAACCCGAACAGGGCTATATTTCTAATTTCATGGCACCGGGCTATGTTACTATTGGTTTGGGGATTGACTATATTCCAAATGATAATTTTCAGCTCAGCTTCCATCCCTTGACTTCGCGCCTAACCTTTATCGGCGACAAGGCCGTTTTTGATCCCGACCACGATGGGGTTTTGACCGAAGCTTTCGGCGCCAAACCTGGAGAAAACTTTGTTTATCAATTCGGCGCCTATGTTGGCGGCCGCTACAAAGCCAAACTGATGGAAAATATCCTGCTCGACAACCGCTTTGGCATTTTTAGCAATTACCTGGAGAAACCTCAGAACATGGTATTGGCCTATAGTGCCATTTTAGACATGAAGGTAAACAAGTTCATCTCGACACAAATTACCGCAGATTTATTTTATGACGACAACCAAATCGGCAAGCTGCAGCTCAAAGAAACACTTGGGGTAGGCTTAACCTATAAGTTTGGAAAATATTAATCAAGTTATCATTACTCATCTAAATTAAAAACCTATGAAAAAGATTTTTATGTGTTGGCTGCTCATTGGGCTAAGCCATATCGCCTTCGCACAAAACCAATGGTTTTCTCGCTATACCGACTCGGCTAAAATGGTTGGCGATGCGTCCGAGATCGTTAATCAGTTTTCTGAACAGGTAAAAAGGCTGGTTCCAAGCTTCTCAATCCAGGTAAAAGTAGTAGAGAACACAAGCCCCTACCTCATTTTCAACAAAGACAACAGCATTAATCTTACGCTCTGGAGAAAGGTAATTCCGCCACAAAAGGCTTTTTTTGCGACCATGGCCGGAAGCGAAAAGGAAGGAGAAGAGGTTTTCGGCCTATTTTTTAACGGATTTTACCTCGCCCACGAAATGGGGCATATCGTTTACAACATCTCGGGCAAAAATTACAGCAATGCCTATGCCAGCGAATACGATGCCAACGTCCTCAGTATCCTTTATTGGAGAAAGGCAGGAAAAAACAAAGAATTGGAAAACTGTTATCGTTATGCCAAGAAAATGCTGTCGACCTTAAAAAACCCTGTGCCGAAGGAAGAAGATTATAAAGCCTACATTACCGCCAACTACAACAAGCTTGCTGCTGACCCTTACCAATACGGCTACATCCAATTTTCTCAATTTGTAGAAATATATGAAGACAAAGCACTTCCAGATTTTGATACCTTTATCAAAAAGGAACTGCTCAAAAGGTAAATAAAAAAGCCCTAGCTCAACTGAGTTAGGGCTTCTTGCCTTGTTAAACAAGCCTTATTTTTTGGTAATTTTATAGAGATTACCCCCATCAGTGATGGCATAAAGTGCACCATCTTTGCCCTCTGCCAAATCCCTGAAACGTTCGCCCTTATCGGCCAGCAATCTTTCTTCGCCTACAATTTTGTTGTTTTTAATCACCAAGCGAATGATGTGCGAACCACTCAAAGCGCCCACAAACAAATTTCCTTTCCACTCGGCAATCTTGCTGCCATTATAAAAGGCAATGCTGCCTGGCGAAATGCTTGGGTTCCAATAATAAATAGGCTGCTCCATCCCTGCTTTTTGCTGTATGCCATCGCCTACTTTTTTGCCACTGTATTCGGTACCATAAGTAATAATAGGCCAGCCATAGTTTTTGCCAGGCTTGATGATATTAACTTCGTCGCCACCTTTAGGCCCAAATTCTGCCTCCCAAAGCTCTCCGGTTTGCGGATTGATAGCCAAACCATCGGGATTGCGCAAACCATAGGCATAAATTTCCGGCCGGGCATCTGCCTGTTTAGCAAAAGGTCCGTTGGGCACTGGCTTTCCGGCTGGGGTAAGGTGAAGGATCTTGCCCAACGAAGAATTGAGGTATTGCGCCTGGATCCTGATATCGTTTCCCGAGCGCTCGCCTGTGCTTACAAAAAGGTTTCCGTTCTTGTCAAATACAATCCTCGATCCGTACTGCAACTTACCACCGTATGCCGGCGTTGCCCTGTAAATAATGGTCTGATTTTCGATCGCTGTTTCACTAGCCGATAGTTTGCCCTTGGCAATGGCCAACAAAACGCCTTTCTCTTGCGGTTCTGAATAAGCCCAATAAACCATCCTGCTTTTAGCAAAATCGGGGGCCAAAGTTACATCCAACAAACCACCTTGGCCAGATGGATCCACTTTAGGCAAGCCGGTAATGGTTTTAGACAAAGTGCCATTGGCCTGCAGAATTACCATGGTCCCATATTTTTGCGTAATCAAAAAACGGCCATCGGGCATAACAGCAATGCCCCAAGGGTTTTCGAGTTTACTGTTAATTACATTAATATTTAATGGCGTTGTGGTTTTTACGGCATTGATGCGGGTCTGTCCGGCAAATGCAGGCTTATAATCTGCCGATGGCTTTTGCGTTTCTACAGCGTTTTGCGCCAGTAGCGAGGTGCTTCCAATACCATTAATTAGAACGCCTGCCAGTAACAGGCCACACATTTTACGATGAGGATGGTTCATGAGATTTGTTTTGCTTGCTTAAAAAAACGAAAAAAATAGCTGTAATCAAAAACACAATAAAATGATAATAAGTTTTAAAAAGCTTTATCACAAAGGTGTTACCTGCCGATCTGGCCCAAACATATAGCTGCCTGTCTTTCAGTAATTTGCAAAAACAATCCATACATAGGTCATTTCAGGGGCCGAAGCATGCAACTTTACCTCTGCTTTGCCGTCTCTTTAAGTGATTGATCAAACAAACTGTTAACAGCGTGCCATTCGTGCAAGGTAGCGTTTATAAGCTCCGGGTTTTTTCAAACTGCAGAGGATTTTGCAGCAGGCGTTCAAACCAAGAGAAGCAGGGAAGCTGATAGACCTACCAACGGATGGTATTTCCGGTAATTAGTCGCAAAAGGCGAAACACACCCCCACTAAATACGGTACTTTGAAAACACAAAGCCCCGAAACCATGATGGTTTCGGGGCTTTGTTTATATGAATAGGCATTGTAAATGGCC
>JBCNPG010000228.1:0-5616 GCA_039593445.1 Pedobacter sp. | reverse complement strand
AAATAGCACGGTTTTTGGCGATTATGAACAGGCGCCTGCAAGAGACCTGGTACAAAGCTATTTGATGAAAGACGGTAGCCGATTTACAGATATTGCCAATTACGACAAACTGGGTTTTGTAAAGGAATTCGAGAACAGAGATCCGCGCTTGGCACAAACCCTGGTGTATCCTGGTTGGATCAGCGCATCTAATCCTTCGCCTTATATCCAACGTTTGAATAAGAACTTTACGGGCTATCACCAATTGAAAGGCTATGTAAACAGTACAGATAACAATACGCTAAATGGTGTCGATTTCCCGGTATACCGTTATGCCGAAATTTTGTTGACCTATGCAGAAGCGCAAGCCGAACTGGGCACATTAACCCAGGCTCAATTAGACAGGTCTGTTAATTTGCTGAGAAAGAGAGCCGGATTGCCAGATTTGAATTTGGTACAGGCCAATGCCAATCCAGACCCGGCAATGTCGCTTCAATATCCTAATATTGCAGCGAACAAAGGCGTTATTTTAGAAATCAGGCGCGAACGTAGGGTAGAATTTGCCTTCGAAAATACCCGCTACGATGATTTGATGCGTTGGAAGGCGGGACAATTACTGGCGAAGAGCCCAGAGGGGATGTATTTTGCCGGCTTAGGCAAATATGACCTCACCGGCGACGGAATAGAAGATGTTATTTTGATAGACCGCTCGCAGACCATTCCGGCAGAATCTCAGAAGGAAGTGAATGCTTTAGGCGTTAAACTCATTTATTACCGTACGGGAACCATTGGTTCTGACGCGACCGTGTTCCTTAAAAACGGCACATCAGGTGGCGCAATTGTTACCGAAGCAGTTACCCGTAATTTTGTGGAGCCCAAATATTACTATCGCCCAATCCCTAATCAGGACGTAGTGCTCAATCCAAACCTCAAACAAATTTTCGGTTGGTAACCGCTTTTAGAATTAATAGACCAAGATACTTATGAAAATATCCAGAAGAACATTGCTTAAAGTTGCTGGCCTTGCCACTGGGGCGGCCTTAACTGAAGGCACGCAGGCATTTGCACAATCCCCAGATAAAAGCAAAAACAAAAAAGTGGCACTTAAGGTAGCTCATATTACGGATGTACACATTAGAAAAGGCGATGAGGCACCCGAAAGATTTACCAAATGCCTGCAACATATTGTAGACAAGCATCAGCCCGATTTCTTTTTGAATGGCGGAGATTCTATTAATGATGCTTCTTATGATAGCGTAACAAGAGAACAGGTAACCGAGCAGTGGGCCTTGTGGGATCAGTGCATGAAAACCATTGCCAAATATGAGATTTTCAGTTGCCTGGGCAACCACGATATGTGGTGGAAAGCGCCGGCAAAAACCGATGCCATGTATGGGAAGGATTACGCGGTTAAGCGATTAAAGATCCCTAACCGCTATTACAGCTTTAAAAAGAAAAACTGGCATTTTATCATATTAGATGGCAACAACAGTCAAATTTCTTTAGACGAAGAGCAGTTGAAGTGGCTACAAAATGAACTGGAAAGCTTGCCGGCACGCACGCCTGTACTGCTGATGTGCCATTACCCGATTTTGGGTACTACACAGGTATTGGTTGGTGGCGGCCATTCGGATTGCAAAAAGCTGAAAGACCTTTTCTATAAACATAAAGACAAGGTTCGTATTTGCTTGAGCGGCCATAACCATTTGTCTGACCATACGAGTTATAACGAAGTGCTTTATTGCTGCAATGGAGCCATGAGCGGTTTTTGGTGGGGCAAAGGCGATGCCGAATCGGCCGGAAAAGGCTACTATTTGGAAACCCCGCCGGGCTATGCCCTGCTTAAGCTGTATGATGATGGGAGCGTAGAAAATGAATATATTCCCCATTCATTTTAAACGTATCTAAGCACTTTCTTCTCTTGCTTGAATGTCAAAGAGCCTCCAAAACGGGGTCTCTTTGATTATATTTATAACCGTCGTTACTTTTGCAGCACAAAGATTTGGGTTATTGTCCTAGTTGTATGTTGACCAATCTATACGTAAGGAAGCTATAGGACAACTTTTGTAAATGCTCTAATTTTTTACATCGCTACAACCGGTGGTTAAATTATTTAAATTAGCTTAACTAGTATCGCAATCGTAGATTATTCCTCTCTATTTCGGTCCTTCTTGTCAATGCTTATTTGCAATAGGATAGTTTTGGCAAGCAATAAATTTTAATGCTATTGAAAATTTCCATCCTTAACTAAACCCAGCGCTCTCATGAAAATCTATTTACCCCAAAAGCCTCATCCCAATCGCATTGTTCCATTAAGATAAGCAATTGTATTTGTTTTCTTTCTGAAAGTCTGGGGCCGCCATTTTAGAGTTATTAATCCAATTATACCTTTTCTCGGCAATCTTGGACATTTCCTCAATACACATTGAATTTTTCAACAGGTATTAGAATGAGCAGCGAAAAATTAATCTTGATTGGTTGCGACGATACGGTCAGCTTGGCATTTGTGCTCAATGGCACAAAGGGCTGCAGTTTTGCCCATAGCGTGGTTTCGGCTACACGCACTTCCGACCTGCTTCAGGTGGCAAATGCCATGGAGCCGAGTTTGATGATCTTATGCTTCCGTGATAACCAGCCCGTACTGAATGATTTAGAGGCTTTTTTGAGGCCTTTTAGCATTCCCGTAATCTGTCTGGTTTCTCCCGCCGAGGCCCAAACGCTGATATGGAATGAAAACAGGATCGTGTTTGCCTTTGGCAAGGAGCATATTGCCAATCAGACCTATTTGAGCAGTAGGATCAATTCCGTGTTGTTGCTTACACAGCCCAATGCGGTAACAGATAAGCCCGAAGATATTGTGGAGCAACAACCTGCCAAGAACGAACCCGACCATAACCTAAGCCGGTATGTGCTTGAGCTTGACCAAAAAATAGAAGTGCTGGCCAAGGTTAAAGAACGGATTTCCGAGCTCTATCCCCAAGTTAACGATACAACCAGAGCTGAACTTACCGCCATTGTGAACACCATCAAACAATCGGCAGGCAATAAAAAGCTATGGGATGATTTCAAGTTGTATTTTGAACAAACCGACCCGAGCTTTTTGCTCACGTTGGCACAGCAATACCCTTCTTTAACCACCATCGACCTCAAATACTGCTGCTACCTGAAAATGAATATGACCAACGACGACATCAGGAACCTGTTGGGCATCAACCAGGAAAGCGTTCGCACGCACAAGTACCGCTTGAAGAAAAAAATGGCGCTTGCCAAAAATCAAGACCTGAGCAGCTATCTCAGGACCGTAAACCGCTAAGCAAAATTCTTTTTTGTTGCCCATTGTAAACGCTTGCCTTTGCTTGCTTGGGGCTTTGCCTTAGACAGGGTTAAGGGCTGTATACGGTTTGTCTACGTATTTGGCTGTTTGTGGCTCGCCTTGTCTACGAAAGGTATATGGCAAAATCTTGTCCTTTTTTGCCTTACGGTCTACATTTACATCAGCAGTTCAACCTAAAATTACATTGGCAATGATCAGCAAGGCGCTCCAATTTACGAATGATTTGATCGATCAGTTTTTGAGAAACCGGTTTGTGCTCGAAGAGAGCAGGGTGATCTTGAACAATTTGATCGAAGCTAACGGATCGGTGCCCGAAGTCAATAAGAACAAGGTGATTCTTTCGCTCATCAATATCGAGAAAGAAACCATCCAGCCCTTTTATGTCCGTCACCAACAAATGGCTAATGGCAGTTATGCCGATGTCAATCCTGACGAAAGGTATAACCTTTATGTTTTAGTCAGTTCCAACTTCGACAACTATCAGGAATCGCTTAAATTCCTGAACGAAGTGATCTTGTTTTTTCAAATCAATGCGATGGTGAATGCCTATTCGTTTGCCAACCTGCCAATCGGGCTCGAGCGGTTGGAGTTTGAAATAGAAAAAATAAATTATCAGCAAATGCAGGGGCTGTGGACGGCCATGGGCGCAAAGTACCAACCTTCGGTCATTTATAAGATGAGGCTCATCAATATACAGGGCAATCAGGTTAAAGGTTTTGATGGAGCTATTGTACAAACTTCTAATCAAATGGCCACATGATTACAACTGCTTTTCAATTGATTTTTAGCGTGAACATTGGTCATTCATATTTTGAAAATGGACTGTGCAACTGTATTCGTTTTAATCCCGGTAAGGTAACCCAAGCATTAAAAAAGAGATTTGAACTCAAGCTGGTAAACAGGGTGGGAGGTTTTGATCTATATGTAAATACCCTGCAAGCCTGCGATGCCTTTTTGGCCTACCTAAAACGGGTTAGTCCTGATGCCTTTTTTGATTTTGAACTGGAAAGCAACAGGCTAGATTTTGATTATTTTACCGCATTTCCCATGGGCAGTTCGGGCAAGCTGAGTTACGATAGTGGCCTGTTTGTTGGCGAAGACAAAGTACTGGCCGAGAATTATACAGACGAGACTTTGGCGCCTGGCGTAGTGGGCCAATTGAAAATCCATTTCGACGATGTGCTTTCGCAGCCATTCAAAAGCGCCTCGTTTGCCATAAACTTAAAGGCCAAGGCTACGCAGTGGCAGTACTATGTAGTTAACAAAAGTGCCATTGTTTTGGCCAATCCGCTGATTTCGGGCAAAAGCAATATCCAATTTACTGGGCCAACAGCGGTCGTATTAGCAACTGGCCAAAAGGCCTTGCTTTTTACTTCTGGCCAAGAATTGTTGCCTTTAAGCGAAGTGCCCAAGTACAAATTCGATCTGCAGCACAGGCCAATGGCCAATCACGAAACAGCATCCTTAAAATCGGCGCCAGTCAAGTCTGTACTAAAAGGCCTGCCATGTCCAGATCCAGGTAGGTTCGGACAGGTGAAAATAGGAGATAGCCAACAATTTTCATCACCAATGTATGTATATGTTTAAGCAACACTAAAATAAAAACAAGATTTATGAATGAGTCAAACATTAAGTCCCCTGGGGTCTATTTGAATGAACAGAATGCCTTTTCGAATTCTGTTGTAGCGGTGGCAACCGCCGTCCCAGCATTTATAGGGTATACGCCCCAAGCCTTGTACGAAGGCAGGTCGTACTTGAATGTGCCGCAAAAGATCACATCGTTTGCCGAGTTTCAGGCAATTTATTGCTATCCTGATCCTGCGCCGCCGGCAAGCCCTACCAAGCAGTACAGTCCAACCTATTATTTGGTGGCACAAAAGAGCAAGCCGGCCGATAATAACTACATGGTTATTAACGAGCAGTTTTATTCTATTCTGCCTGACCCCAACACGGTTTACTACCTGTACAACAGCATCAGGCTTTTTTATGAAAATGGTGGCGGCGATGCTTACATCGTATCCGTGGGCAGCTATGGAGCTCCATCGGGCAAGGCGGCTAATGGCGGCGAACAGCTCATCAACCCTAATGTACAACTCAACGACCTTAAAAAAGGCCTCGATCTGTTGTTGAATGAACAGGAGCCAACCATGTACATCTGCCCGGAGGCAACTTTGCTTTCGGTAGAGGATAACGGTACATTGATGCAGGAAATGTTGTTGCAGTGTACACAAATGCAAACCTCGGTAGCCATTTTTGACGTGATTGGCGGTGAAAATCCGGATCCGATGATGTATACCAAGGGT
>JBCNPG010000227.1:0-5618 GCA_039593445.1 Pedobacter sp. | reverse complement strand
TTGTAATTGTAGAGGACTTTATCATCAATGGCATTGTAAACACCACTTTTGGCCGCTTTGATATAAGCATCGAGCCCTTTGCTCAAGCGATCGGCGGCTACAACTTTAAAAACTTTCCATTCATAATAGTTCTGGCCATTGGCCTTTATGTTGACATTATCGGCTATGAAATAGCGATTATCTTTGAGCAGGAACAGCATGCGGTAGCTTCCTTCGTCGAAATAAGGAAAAACAGAGGTGTTGCCAGGATAGATGTGAACAAAATCAGGTTGGTTATTTTTATAGACCACGATGTTTTTGATGTACGGCAATTTATTTTTAAAAGCCGTATCTATGGCGATGACCAACCTTCCTTTCATCTTGTTCGTGGTTCTTTCATTATCGAACAATAAAGTTGTATAGCTTCTCAAATTCAGGTATTCGTTCCAAATACTATCGATTTCCCCTCTTTTTAAAACATATTGGCTAAAATTGTCGTTGCCATTTTGAGCTATATTGGTTAAAGCCACCGCTGAAGGAGATAGAGGATCTACCGGCTTTTTTGGTTGGTTGTATATACGTTTTACATAACTGGGCTCCTGTAGGCTTTCATAAGATTTTTGCTTGATCAGTCCCGGCAAAAACGTATAGGTATAACCTGGTTCCTTAATAAAGTTATGCGAAAGGCCTTTGGTTTCAAAGCTGAGGAAATTTTCTTTAAATGGTCCAACCAGCAGTTCTTTCGAACGCGAAACCATGGGTGGCGGATTTAACAAAACCAATGTGGTATCTGCGCGAAGTGTAGTTTTCTCTGCTTGAAAATTGTCGGTTATTTTAATCATGAACTGCTCCAAATACGAAGCCTCGTCTGGTGTCAATACATTTTTTTGGAGGACTACCTCTGCTTTGGTATTGGTTACATCAGCCTCCACGCTGATTACTTTCTTGCTTCCCCTGGCTATATCAACCTCGCGTAGGTAGATCATTTTGGTAGCCGTACGCATCCTAATGGAGTGTGTGCCGGGCTTTACTACAAAAGCGTAGCGTTGCAGTTGTTCTGCCTGACTAAAATAAACAGGCACTTCGTCTATATACACAATGCTTACCGGATCAATGTTGCCTTTTTCGATTACAAAAGGAGCTATTTGCGCCACTTCGCCTTTGAGCTGCTCCACATAGGTATAAATTTCTTTAGGGTGGATGAATTTGTAATATTCAATGGTATCCAAGCCCAAAGCCCTGCCCCATTTTTGCCAATCCATTTGGAGCGAGCCATTGGCACTTACTTCTTCTGCTTCCAATAAACTTTTCCTTTTTCGGGCAAAATAGCGCTTTGAGAAATCGGGCAACGAGGGTGAAGCAACATTTCCAAACTTAGCGGTAAACGCCTGTGCGGTTACATCGGCACCAACCACCGGTTTATTGGCAATATCGGTAACCTTAACCAGCATTTTCACCTCTTGGCCCGGATAAACTACGGGCGGCGCAATAAATTTGACGTTAAGGTAATTTGGATTATAAACAGCGCTTATTTCCTGTTTTTTTTCTTCCCCGTTCCAAAAATAATTGATGCGGATATGCGCGGCCTTGCCGATACCATGTCTCCAAGCAGTATCTAGGCTATTGGCATAACCTTGCAACAAAATGCGGTTTCCTGAAAAAACGGTGTACCAAAAGGGCACTTTGTTTTCATTGTTAACCAGCACTTTTAGCGAATCTTTGGTTTGCAAGGCATTAATATTTAAAGTGGGCGAAAAATTGCGCAAGTAAATCGAATCGTTAAAGCCGTTCAGCAACTTCACTTTATAGTATTCGGCATTGTAATTAGCTTTTACACTGGCAGGCAAGGTGAGTTGCACCGAATCGATTTGCATACCTGAAGCCGCATAGGCAACAACGCTTGCCTGTTGTGGCAACAGCTGGTCATTTTCCTTGTAGGCAAACAGCAGGCTGTCTTTTTGTAGAGTTCCTTTAATCTCTTTCAGTTTTTGTTCTTTTTGGTACCGATAAGAAAGTGATTGTTCCTGTCTTCGCACTTCGTTATTGCTGTTTCGCAAAACCATATTTAGCCTGAAATCAATATTTGCCTTTGGAAAAATACTATCGGGCAATATCAATTTGGTTTCGCCAACCGGATCAAGCTTCATTTCTTTCTTCCAAAGCGTATCCGGCACAAATACTTTTTGGTCGAAATAATCGCTAACCCTACTGGTAATGGCCACTATTTCTACGCGACCATCGGGTACTGCCAATTCGTTTTCGTCGGTAGCTTTCATGAAAACGGCAAGTGGCGAACCTATTTGATGAACGGTTTTATCGGTTCTTACCTTAAAATCCAATGATTTGAGCTCATAATCTTCATACCTAAAGCCCGAGCTAGCGAGTCTATTTTTTTTGCCATCATTAGTTACCAACTCGATAAAGTAATCTCTATCCAACACCAATTTCAAACTATCGGCCAGGACAAAGCTAAAATCATAGCCTCCATCGCGATAAGGGTTTAGTGTTCCTATTTTTTTGGGTTGGCCCTGACCATACAGAAGCACATCGGCCGTTTTGTTTTTAATGGCTCCACCTTTGGAATCTACTACATAAGCCTTAAACTTAACTGTATCTAAGGGTTTGTATTTAGGTTTACTAAAAACCAGATAGCCCCGATATGGCGATTTTTCATTCTGGTATCGGTATTTTTTCCTGAACAGATTTTTAAAGGGTTGCCAGGTATATTTGATTGGAAAAGAATAGGCAATTTTTCTAAAAAATGGCCAATCTTCGCGCGGGTTGTTGATTTCGAAGCTAAAAAAATTGCTCACACCTTGATAGCTTACCTTAACCACTTGGCTTTTTTTGCTATAACTGCATTGATAAAGATGGGTCTGTTGATTGTAAGCCACCTTTTGTCCGTTGGCCAGCTCTACTTGGGCATCAGACACTAAATTGCCCTTGAGATCTTTGACATAGAACTGTAAGTTATATTGATTATTTACAATAGCTACATCAACGTTGCGCTTATCGACCAGATTATAATTCAGCTTATTTTTGATGGGGCTTACATACAGGTAATTGCCATAGGGCAGCTTGTCTTCATATTTTTTATTGATTTTGAAACTGTCGATCAGCGTATGCAAAAAGCCGTCGTTGATAACCGATTTGCCTTTATCGGCCAAACTGAACATTTCTTGATCAGTTAATCTATAGATATAGGTGTAAAGGCCTACTTGACGACTGTTGTTTAACCTCGACTGCGCGGCAACCAAAGTAGAAAGAAAGAAAAAAGGAAAAAAGAGTAAGCGTATCTTCATAAATGAGGGTTTATTTAAAGATACTTTTTGCGTCGCGATTCCATATCGGACGATCAAATTTTATACAGTTTCTTAAATATTTTGCCGAATTGCCCTATATTTAGCCATGGACACACCAAAATCGCTCCCAACACTTAATGCCGAACAGATCAGGGTACTTGGCGCCTTGATGGAAAAATGCAAAACCACCCCCGATTATTATCCGATGACCCTCAATGGCTTGGTTGCCGCCTGTAATCAGAAAACCTCGCGAAAACCGGTAGTGCAATATGATGAATCGACAATCGTAACGGCACTCAATGCGCTAAAAATTGCCGGACTGATTTCTACGGCTACAGGAGGATCGATCAGGAACATCAAATACAAGCACAATTTTGCTATTGTTTATCCCTTGGTTCCGGCCGAGGTAGCGGTGATGTGCCTTTTGTTCTTGCGCGGTCCGCAAACGCCTGGAGAGATCAATACCAACTCGGGCAGGCTTTACGAATTTGAGACCTTGGAAGAAGTTCAAAGCGTTTTAGAAAAACTGGCTGGCGAAGAACCGCCTTACATCAAGCAGCTGCCCCGCAAACCTGGCCAAAAAGAACAGCGCTACATGCATCTATTCGGTGGCGACATCGAAGCTTTTGAAGAAGAATATACGGCTACAGAAGAACCCTCTAGCCGATCGAACAGCGAATTGGAAGAGCGTTTGGGCAAAGTTGAAACCGAACTGGCTGAACTTAAATCCAAATTGGAAGAACTGATGAAGGAATTGGGCGTTTAGGATTTAAAGCACCCATTGGTTCAATAGTTCATTAGTTCAATGGTTCATTTGTCATTGGTTCATCTAGTAACGAACTTAATAAATTGTTCTGCATATCCTACAACTATGCATTATGAAATGCAACAATGGAACAATAGCTTTAAAAGAACCTTTTGATGATGCGTAATTTGTGCGTATAACGCCCGAGTTCGGCATTGTAAATTCCTTGGCCATCAATAGGATCGATGCGTACCTTACCTGCCGCATGGATAATTTTGTCGTTGCCCAACATCATGCCCACATGGGTAATTTTCCCCTCTTCATTATCGAAAAAAGCCAAATCGCCAACAACAGCCCCTGATAGGAAATCGACCAGTTCACCTTGTTCTGCCTGTTGCGAGGCATCCCGCTTCAACTGTATGCCATGCAGCCTGAAAACCGTTTGCACAAAACCCGAACAGTCGATGCCAAACAAGGTCCTGCCACCCCATAAATAAGGGGCATTTTCAAAGAATTTGGCTGTATTTTCTATTTCGCCTGCTATGGATTGAAGATTGGGTAGCCAAGCTTCGAACTTTACTTCAAATTTTTCTTCGCCCAAAAAGCAAAACCCGTCTGCATAAAATGGCAAGGTACAACCTGCGGGCACATAATAGGCACTTCCATTAGAAGCGATAAGGGTATTGTTTACGGCAGCAGGCGCCAAGTAGGTGTAGGAGCGCTGATCCAAAAATTGCGCCTCGCCAAGTCTGGTCAATTGTTTAAAATCCATCCAGCCTTGGTAATCGTCGTCAAAATTCTGCACCAACCACCATTTTTCGGTCTGTTCAATTACTTTGACCCGATCGCCAAACAACAGCTGCGATACGATTTCACTACGGTCTGACGGTTCTTTTCTGAGCGGCGCAATGGCAACCCTGCAAATTTGGTAATTTTCCATGCTTTAAATGCGAGCCCTAAAATAAGTTAAAAACTGCATTGTCAAACTTTTATGGCCAAAAATTGTTATTTTTAGTTGACAAACCCAAATGCTGAAATCATGAACTACAAAAAAATCCTCATTGCTGTAGACAACAGTACCTGTTCTGAAAAAGCAGCAAAAACGGGCTATGAAATGGCCAGTAAATTCGATGCCGAAATTGCTTTGTTAAACATCATAGAACCAGCGCCCGCTACGGTTAATCCAGATTTTACCTTGGCTCCGGTTTTTATGGAAATGTACGACAACAGTGAAGAAAACAGCCATGTGCTGCTCAAGGAAATCGAAAACAAGTTTGGCAACAACATCAAAACCACCTACCTGACCAGCTTGGACACAGCAAGCCATGGAATTTTGCAGCAAGCCGAAGAATGGCATGCCGACCTCATTGTAATCGGCACGCATGGCCGTACCGGCCTTTATCATTTTTTTATGGGAAGCGTAGCCGAACACGTGGCCAGAAAAGCGCCTTGCCCGGTATTGGTGGTACCCAACCGCAGCGATGTTTAACTGATCAACAGTTTATTCAGCTATAAAAAAAGGGACGCGATAACCGCATCCCTTCGTATTTCTTAAGCCGTAGTTTAGCCTTCTTGGTGCAACCAGGCTTTTT
>JBCNPG010000226.1:0-5646 GCA_039593445.1 Pedobacter sp. | reverse complement strand
TGTCCAACGGTTTTCGGTAGTGTAGTCCAATACATAGCCTGTGTTGTTGTTCAAGGCCAGCATAGCCGATTGGCTCAATTGGATTTCGCGATTAAATACGCCTTGGAACAAACCATTCAGGTCGAAGCCTTTGTAGCTGAAGGCGAAGTTCAGCCCACCAAACACAAAAGGCTTATCGCCCGTGATGCGTTTTTGGTCTAAAGAGCTGATGATGCCATCGCCGTTAAGGTCTCGATATTTGATATCGCCGGGCATCGGGCTGTAGCCCAAAATGGTTGGTGTATTGGTTTCATTTTCGCCGGCTTTGTAAAAACCGATGGCCTCATAACCCCTGGTTGCGCCTACCGGATTACCTTTGCTGTACATCCAGCTGTAAGGCAGCTCAGGCTCGCCCGCTTCGATTACGCTGCTTCTTTGAAAGCTTGCATTAAGCCCCAGTTTATAGCCAAATTCTCCGGCTTTGCCAGTATAATCGGCAGTAAACTCTAAACCGGTGAACCTGCTTTTACCAATGTTTTGGTTTGGATAGGTTTGTCCGATAATGCTGCTGGCATAAGCTGGTGCCTGCAACAAATCGTAGTAACGGTTGCGGTAATAGGTTAGGCCTACATTCAGTTTTTGGTTCATGAAGGCTACATCAACACCCGCCTCAAACTTCAATGCCTTTTCTGGACCGATATTGGTTGTCGCAATGCCGTTTTCGGCAGCTCCGGTTACACTCGTTAAGGCTGTACCAAAAACATAACCCGTTGTGCTGTTGCTGTAGCGTTGGATATACGAGTAATAATCAGTCACATCGGCATTTGCCGTCAAGCCAATCGTGCTTCTCAGCTTCAAGAAATTGATGGCTTCTGATTTGAACCAATCTTCCTTGCTCAATACCCAGCCCAAGCCTAAAGATGGCAAATAAATCCATTTGTTGGGATTGGCATATCGGTTATAGCTGCCGTAAGAGTTAGCCAGTTCTGCAAAGTATTTTTCGCCATAATTGTATTGGATGGCCAAACCTGCCGTACGGAAAATCTGGTTCAATTGATTATAGCTGGCCAAGCGATTGTCGCCATTGTAGCTAGCCAACGCATTAACGTGATGCTGGCCAAAATTGCGGTCGTAGCCCACCAGGAAATTGTAATAGGTCTGCTTCAACTGCGAAGAAATAGACGCAACTCCAGTTCCGGCAGATACGTTGCCATCGGCACCAGATTTGGTATAGGTGGTTGTAGAACCGGTGGTGGTTGGATACCAGATGGCAAAGCCTTTGCTCCTGGTTACCGTTTGGTTATAGAAGTTGTTGATTGATAAACCAGCCTTTGCCCATAGGCCCTTGGTAACATCGTCGAGCTTGTATTTGAGGGCTACATCGGCATTGATCGAACGGCTATTGTCTCTGATATAGCCCGAATTAATGGTACTGGCCAGGATGTTGTTGGTAATTGATGCGGTACCGCCATAGGTTCCATCTGGGTTCTTAACCGCATAAGCCAAAGGCGAGGTGCTATAAACCAAGCCCATAATGGTGCTGGCATTGCCACCCGGCTGATTGGTATTTTCAATCGAACCAAAAACATTCAGCTGCAGCGAAATATCTTCATTGAAATTGATTTCGGCATTGGTACGCATGTTATACCTTTTGTAAAAGTTGTTGGTATTGTAAGCGTTGTTGGCATCGGTTACGAAATTGCCATCTGAACTGAAATGCTCTAAGCTGGCATAATACTTATAGGTACTCGAATTGCCCGATACGCCCAAATTGTAGCGCTGCTGGGCACTGTTCTTTTTGTAAACCAGGTCGTACCAATTGTTGTTAGGTTGCAAAAAAGGATTGTTGGTTCCGTTTTGGTAGGCCGAAATCACGGCATCGCTATACAATGGCGTACTGCCTGGCGAAGTATTCTGCTGCGCCTCGTTGTATATTCTGGCATAATCGGCGCCGGTAATAAACTTAGGGCTGAACAGGTTTTCGAGGCGACCGTATTCGGCACCGAATTTAATCTCGAAAGGCTTGTAAGCCGATTGCTTTTTGGTTGTAATATAAACCACCCCGCCAGATGAGCGCATGCCATACATCGAAGCAGACAAGGCGTCTTTCAATACGGTAATGCTCTCTATGTCGTCGGGATTGAAACTGGTAAAGGTTCGTACCACGCCATCAATTACGATAATCGGCGACTGTCCCCTCAGCGTAAGCGCAGTACCATCAAAACCGGTACGGGCAGAGGATTGTAGGGTGTATAGTCCCGGCAATCGGCCAGCTACTACGTTAGTGATATCGGCTACAGGTGTAGTGTTTACATCTTCTGCATAAATCGTAGATGTACCACCAACCTGATCGGCCTTTTTGGTCAGACCATTCCATCGGTCTATGTTTTTTTGAAGGTAGGTTTTGGGATCGAATTTTTTGATCAGCGTACTGTCTGCCACCTGCTGAGGCTGGTTTTGTGCCATAGCCGATACAGGTAACATGCCCAACAAGCCCACCAGGGATTTAAGCCCCAATTGCTTATATTTTTTGGTCATCATGTTTTGATTTGGTTAGTATGATTGCATGGTGCCTCTCACCAATCCATTGGCTTGCTGCGTAGAGGCTATTTGCAGATAGGTTGCTTTAGTGTTAAGGTCGTTGATTAAGGTACTCGACAAAGGAACAGAGCCCTTTACCTCGCGGTCGCTGTTAAAAGCGCCGTTGCCCAAGTCGATCAGTACCGTACCATTGCTGCCGCTGGCGCCTGTATACACCGTAGCCTTGCCCGGCGTGTCGTTGTTGTTCAGGGGCTGGTCGAAGTAGATGTAGTAATACAGGTTGTTGTCGGTCATGAGGTAAAATACCGCAACGGCATGATCGGTTCGGCCACTAATGGCCGGCACCATGTTACTGGCGCTCAGGTCTACCTTCCATTGCCTAAGGGTGTATACATCCGAAGTCTTGATTTCCTTTTTACAGGAAATCAAACCTACAGACACCAACAAACACCAAAAGAGCAGCTTCAGGTTCCACTTTCGGGGATTACGAATGCGTAAATCTTTTTTCATAATTTATTTGGTTAGTTGTTAAGTCAGGAACAGGATGAGTTGGCGCCCATTTGTTCCAATTGGTTAGTTTAGTTGCAAAAAGTGGCGGATAATCACTTTTCGTGCTTATACAAAGCTGATGGATTAAGAATTTAAAAAAGATGAAAATTCTGTCGGAAAAGGTAGAAGAATCTATAAAGGGGCTTAAAACCGCTCGTTAAAATACAAACTAGGCGACTTGGCCTTGGATAATTTGCTATATTTATCTTGCTAATCAATTAGGCCTATTGTTGAATGAATTTCTACCTACGGTTCATATCCATTTTATCGTTTACGCTATTCATTGCCCCCAATTTGGCAACTGCACAACGACGCCTGTCCTTTACCAATCTCACGGTAGAAAACGGGCTGTCGCAGAACTCGGTAATGGCCATTGCGCAAGACAGCACTGGTCTCATTTGGCTAGGCACCCGGCAAGGCGTTAATCGCTACGATGGGTATCGCTTTAAAATTTACAAAAGCGATGAAAAAACCAACCCCGACCTGCCACCAGGCGAGACCACAGCCCTGCTTACCGATGCCCAAGGCACGCTATGGGCCGGCACTTCAAAAGGATTTGCAGTTTACAATGGCAAAAGAGATGTTTTTGAACCGGTAAAAGGATTGAGCAACAACAGCGTAGAATGCCTGTACCAAGACCGGCAAAAACGCCTTTGGGTAGGTACCTTAGGGGGCATCAACCTGCTCATCAACAAAAAAGAAAAGCGCTTCGAAAGCTTTTACTTCAGCAAAAAGCCCAAAGATCAGGTTAACAATATCTACTGCATGTTCCAGGACGAAGCAGGCTTGTTTTGGATTGGTACCGGCAAGGGATTGATGACCATGCGCTACCTCAACCATCAGATCAGCTATCAAAAAATACAGTTGCCCAATTCTACTGCCGACGACTTTATTACGGCCATTGCAAGCGACAGGCAGCACAACATTTGGGTAGGTTCTTCTAACGGATTATACCAAATTGCGCCCGACGGCAAAACCATCCGTTATTTCCTGCACAGCGACAACAATCCCAATTCCATCATCCACAACGATATCAGGGAGGTCATGCTTGATAAAAATGGCATGGTTTGGGTAGGTACGCAAAACGGATTAAGCATTTTAGATCCTACCAACGGCCATTGCACCAACTACCAGCACGACCCCGAAAAACCTTATAGCATTAGCCAAAACTCTATCCACAATTTATTTACAGATAGGGATGGCAATATTTGGGTGGGCACTTATTTTGGCGGTGTTAACATCTCCTATCCTACCCTGACCAACTTTAAGGTTTACCGCAACAGCAAGCAGCAAAATAGCTTGAGCAATAACGTGGTAAGTTCTATTGTTGAAATTGGCCAGGGTTTTTGGATTGGTACCGAAGGCGGGGGGCTCAACTACTTCAATCCGGCCAACAATACGTTTAAAAGCTACAAGAACAATCCCGCCGATCAAAATTCGATCAGCTCCAACCTGGTTAAGATCATCAAAAAGGAAAGCAATGTCAGCAACAGGCTCTTTATTGGCACCCATCGTGGCGGCTTGAACCTGTTCGATCCTGCCAACAACAAATTCAGGCATATTGCCAACGTTAAAGATACTTCTGGAACCATAGGCACAGCCGAAATCATCGCCTTGGAAATGGACAACCGAGGCACGTTATGGGTGGGTTCCTATGATGGTTTGGCGGTACTGGAAAAGAATAACGGCGATTATCCGAACCAAACCAGCAAAAGCCCCATAGAAGGCCAGTTGAACAGCAAAAACATTACCTGCCTATATCAAGATAGCCGACAACAGCTGTGGATTGGCACCAATGCCGGTCTTAACCGCTATGATTTTGGCTTAAAAAAACTCTATAGCTATACCAAAGAAGAGAGTAATAAGCTTAGGCTACCTTCCAACTACATCAATTGTGTTACCGAAAGCAGCAATGGCAAATTATTGGTGGGCACCAGAGGCGGTTTAAGCGTTTTTGATCGGAGCAAAGGCGTTTTTACCACTTATAACGAAAGCAACGGCTTGGTCAACAACAATGTGGTGGGCATTATCGAAGACAATGCCCATAACCTATGGCTCAGCACCTCCAACGGCATTTCAGAACTCAATACAACAAGTGGCCGTTTCAGGAACTACAACAAAAGCGACGGACTGGCCGGCAACGAGTTCAATGTCCGTTCTTTTTTCAAAGACAGGCAGGGCCAGCTATTTTTTGGCGGGTTTAATGGCCTAACGGCTTTTGATCCTCAGGAAATAGAACTGAATAATTTTATATCGCCCCTGGTGTTTACCGATCTCAAGCTTTTTAACCAATACCTCAAGGTTGGTGGCGACGATGGCATTTTGCAGCAACAAATCAATTTGACCGATAAGCTCGATTTTAAGCACGACCAAAATCAGTTTACCCTGGAGTTTTCGTTGCTCAACTACCTCAAATCAGACAAGAACAAATATTTTTATAAGCTAGACGGCTACGACAAAGACTGGATCGCTACGGTTAATCCGAGTGCCAGCTATACCAACCTGCCTGCTGGCAATTACCGCTTTATGCTCAAGGCCCTCAACAACGACGGCATTCCGGGCAAACCTGTACGCAGC